>DMXI01000231.1 GCA_003483885.1 Microscillaceae bacterium | reverse complement strand
GTTCTATTGTCAAGGCACATATTCAAAAGCTTCGTGCGCTGGCCGACAGTTTAGAAAAACAACTCGACAATATCTCCAACACTCCCATCGTAACTCAGAATGTAAGCGAGCGTGAACGTATTCACCAAAAGAAAATTTATATAGATAAAGAAGGACGAGTGTTTTGGCAGGTAGGCTTGCCTGTCTACATATTTGCTTCTTCTAAACCCGATGGTTCGGATATGCACCGCCTGAATTATTGCAAAACCAAGCAGATGGAGTCTTTTTCTGACCCCATGTATTGGGAAGGCCCCGGTAAGCATTTCATAGGGCACAAAGATGCTAACCCCAACGAAGAAGTACAATTTGAAATTAATGCTGATGCGGCTGACCCGATATCAGTCATTGAGCTCAAAAACGCCCCACGCTACGAGATAGAGGGTAGGGTATTTTTTGGTAAAGGACTAACTGCCAAAATCATCACTAAAGATGAACTCTCAGGAGTACGTAAAACCTATCACTCTATAGATAGCACTGCTTATGTAGCGCATAAAGATTCTATCAACTTCAACGAGGATAAAGAGTATAGCATCAGTTTTTATGGTGTAGACAAAGTAGGGAATGTAGAAAAACCCAAATTCACCAAGTTCAGAGTGGACCTCAACTCTCCTGTTACTGACCACAGAGTTACTGGTGATCGTAAGGGAGATATTTTATCTCCGGCTGCTACAATTCAGCTTATGGCCCGCGACCAGGCTTCTGGAGTCGCAGTAACACGTTATCGTTTCAATGAACAACCCTTTCAATCTTATACAGGGCCTATTTCTCTCAAAAACCTCCGTGAGGGCGAATATGTGCTTACTTACCTTAGCGTAGACCGCGTCAAGAATGAAGAAGAAGAAAAAACGTATACTTTTTATCTGGATAAGACTGCACCCAAGATTGTAGCTGAGGTAATTGGTGACCAATACCAAAACCGAGGTCGGGTATTTATTTCAAGTCGTACCAAAATGCGCTTGACTGCCAGTGATAATAAGTCTGGGGTAGATAAGGTATATTATTCTATTGATGGTGGATTGGAGCGTTTATATCGTGAGCCTTTCCCATTGGTAAAAAGCGAAGGTACCCACAGTATAAAATACACTGCATTGGACCGAGTAAAAAACCGTGGTACTTTCGAAACCAATGATTCTTATGAAAACATGTTTTTGGACTTAACACTGCCCACTATTAAACACACTTTTACGGGTCCGGTGTATCGTAAAAATGACACTATATTTGTGAGTCGCAAAACCTTGATCAATATTGTGGCTAAAGATCCAGAATCGGGTATTAAACGTACTGGATTTAAAGTAGATGGCGCTAGAGCCAATCCTTATCGGGAACCATTTAGCATAGAAGATGATGGCTATCATAAAATAGAATATTATGCACTCGATAATGTAAACAACCGAGTAGCAGAAGACTTCTTTGTTATTGTGGACAATAAAGGGCCTGCAGTATCAATCTCGTTTAGTGCCCCCCCCATTGGTAAAATCACAGCCGATGACATTACCCAAACTACCTCGGTATATTCTACGGGAACCTATTTATTTGTAACGGCTCGCGATGCAAATATTGAGATTGAAAGTGCCTATATCTCTATTAATGGCTCGGCTGAGGTAAAGTATTCTAAGCCTATTTTAATGAGTACCAAAGGGTTAAAAACGATTAAAGTTCGTGGTACCGATAAATTAGGTAACGAAACTGTGAACAAAACACTGGAGGTTTTCGTCAAATAAGTATAGACTCGACAACATCAAAAATCTTATACCATAACCCAAAGCTACTCCATCGGCTCATTTTGGTCGGTGGAGTTCTTGCTTTAGCGGGTTAGAGTCAAACTATATTGTAAAGTCTCTTCTCTCTTACACTCCCTAAAACTTTAGTTGAATTCTTGGTACGTCTTCCTGACGAAAAGCACTATTGGGTTTCACTCCCTTGGGAATTAAGATTGTATAAGTTTTGTCTTTTGATTTGATGGTCAAGCTTTTGCGACGTAGCCAGGGATTATGTACTTTAAGCATTTTGTAGGTGATACCCTGCTGGATAGCAAATGCTACCAGGTCGGTAATGGAAGTATCTACCATTACTTTTTTATAATCTATAGGTTGGTAACGCTGATCGGCTGGAATATTAAAACCGTATTTGGTGGGGTTCTCAAAAATGATTTTGACCGCCACAGCTCTAATGACGTATTTGGCAGTCTCGGCATTCAAGAACAAATCATAATAAGAGGTCACCTTTTGGCGGTTTACATTGCTGCGAATCCCTCCCATGCCTCGATTGTACGAAGCTGCTACTAAAGCCCAATTCTCGAAAATACCATACGAATGATTGAGGTACTTGCAAGCTGCTTCGGTTGCTTTTAGCCTATTATAACGCTCATCTACTTCTTTGTTAACCTCTAATCCATATTGTTTTCCGGTTTCTCTAAGGAATTGCCAAAACCCGGTAGCTCCTACTTTTGAAATGAGGTTGAGTAAATTACTCTCTACTACAGCAATGTATTTGAAATCTTCTGGGATGTTGTTTTTTTTCAGAATAGGAATAATTTGTGGAAACCATCGGCCAGCACGCTTTAAGTTCATAATCGTACGGCTATGACGGTAGGCCGTTTGCACCAATTCCATTTCGAGGCGTTCTCTTACCTCAGGATCCTGAAGAGGCACTTTTTCTCCAGCAAAAGTAATTTGCTCTGGAATAGACACACTTGTATAAGATGGTGTTCCAATTGGTACCTTTGTGGTGGTTTTGTTAGGAATGGTATCCGAAGCTTGTGATTCGTTCACAAAAATATACCCCGCTAATCCTAGCACGATTAGCAGGAGTATTGCAATCAAGGTATTTTTCAAAAATATACGCTTTAAAAGTTGGGCGATAGGTTGTATTGGGCATAAAAATCGTCAATGGCCTTTACTGCTTCATCCACATCATCTACCAATTTAAACAAGTCTAAATCTTCGGGATTGATGTTATGTGCTTTAGCAGCCACAGTCTCTTTCAACCAATCAATTAAGCCTCCCCAATAACTGCTATCAAACAATACAATAGGAAAACTACCAATTTTTTTGGTTTGAATCAACGTCAAAGCCTCAAACAACTCATCTAAAGTACCCATTCCTCCTGGCATTACAATAAAACCTTGGGCATACTTTACAAACATGACTTTTCGTACAAAGAAATAGTCAAAGTCTAATAGTTTATCTGGGTCGATATAAGGGTTATTACCTTGTTCAAACGGCAAGTGAATACACAAACCTACTGATTTTCCTTCAGCTTCGTGTGCACCTTTGTTTCCGGCCTCCATAATACCTGGCCCTCCGCCAGTAATTACACCATAGCCATGCTCTACCAACTTCGCAGCAATCAGTTCAGCATTTTTATAATGAGGATGATCTGGTTTGGTTCGAGCCGATCCAAAAATAGAAACACAAGGACCTATTTTAGCCATGGTTTCATAGCCGTTTACAAACTCAGACATCACTTTAAAAATCCCCCACGAATCGGAGCTTCGGATTTGGTTCCAGGGGCGCTGTGAACGGGTAAAGGATTTGCGAATGCGCTTGGCTTCTTCATCATGCTGCTGAGGGGTTGATTCGTGATCTTTCTCCATAATTCTGATTAGTTTTAAATCAATTTACTAAGTATCATTTTTTACTTCTGAAGACTTGGGTCATTTCAGTAAGCCTACAAAGCTAAATTTTTCACTTTCAAAACCAAATAAAAACTGCATTCAAATGATGTAGACGGCGATTTTGTGTTATAATTTAACATTGAAGCTCCCTATTTAGTCTAATATTTTTCTACTAATACTTTTATTCAATAAATATGAACGAATCCAACTCTAGCCAAGGCAACAAACCCATTTACCACACTGCCAATCCTAAAACCTACCAGTTTATCAAGGAGATGCAAGTTTATCTAAAAAACAACCTCACTCCTGCGGAGAAAATTATGTGGGAACATCTCAGAAAGAAACAAACTGATCACAAAATCAGGCGACAACATGTAATTGATGACTTTATAGTTGATTTTGTATGCCTTGGATTAAAAGTAGTGATTGAAATTGATGGAAAAATTCACTTACAACAAAAAGAATATGATGCTTTGCGAACCGCTTATTTAAATGAGTTAGGTTTTGAGGTAATCCGTTTTACCAATGAAGAGGTAATGGAAAACTCTGAGAAAGTAACTCATCAAATCAAGGCTTATCTAGATGAGAAAAGAGCATCAAAGTTGTGAGTTGTATTTAAGAAAGCCCCTCCTAACCTCCCCAGTTTGGGGAGGAACTATACTCGCCGTAAGACCTTAATCAAAATACAAAATTTGTATAATCAGCTAAAATGCATTCTTGTAAAAGCCTCTCCATATTTGGGGCGGCAACACTTAGTAAGTGTTGAGCGAGCTAGTAGGAAGGTTCTAAAACTAAGAGAATCCACAATCAATTCTAGATGAGAAAAGAACGGCAAAATTGTGAGTTGTATTTGAGAAAGCCCCTCCTAACCTCCCTAGATAATAAAGGAAATACAACCCAAAATGCAATCTTGTAAAAGTTTCTCCCCAAATGGGGAGACTAAGAGGGGCTTATTATAAAAAACCGCAAGTGTTTAATCCAATAAGTTCTCTCCATCGTAATCCAGAAATGCAACCTTGTAAAAGCCTCTCCCAATTTGGGGCAGCAACACTCGATGAGTGTTGAGCAAGCTAGTGGACACCAAGAAAAACTCCACAAAACTTTCAACAATACTCTTATCTCTATCAACCAATATAATTTGTCATTTTAACACAATACCCGATTAAAAAACTTTATTATTGCAGCATTGATCAATAGCGAGAAAAATCATGAAGTATATCAAGAGAGCATTACTGATATTTATTTTGTTGATAGTGATAATAGTGATTGGGGGTTATATTTATCTCAATCAGAGCAACAAATATCAAGTAGATGGCACTATTACCCTCACAGGTATTTCAGGGGATATTACAGTTTATCGTGATAAAAAAGGGATGCCTTATATTTATGCTGATAGTTATCTTGATTTACTCAAAGCACAAGGATTTGTCACTGCACAGGATCGTTTGTTTCAAATGCAACTTACCCGCATGTTTGCCGAAGGACGACTGACCGAATTGGCAGGAGAAGCGGCCAAACCACTGGATATTAGAGCCCGTACGATGGGTTATGCCCGTAATGCCCGCAAACACGCGAAACTACTCAACAAAGAAACCCGAGAATTCATGCAAACCTATATTGATGGAGTCAATGCTTTTATCAAACGGGGCGAAAACATTCCCTTAGAATTCAAACTAGCTGGCATTAAACCTGACTTATGGACTATAGAGAACTCATTGGCCATTATGTATTACATGGGTTGGGGTACGGGCGCTAACCTCAAAACTGAAGTGATTGCCCATTTATTGATCGAAAAATTTGGCTTAGAAAAATTTAAAACCCTCTACCCTATCAATACCAACCTCGACGCACTTGATCGTTTACCTGACTCATTGGCTTTTAGACCAAGTATACCCGATACTTCTGAGGCTCGTGATAGTAGTAAAATCACTCTCAAAACCACCCAAGGAGAGCCATTGATGGCTTTTGCCAAAGATGATTTTTATCGGATGACTTGGGGAAGTAATAACTGGACAGTGAGCGGTGAACTTTCGGCCAGTGGTAAACCCATGATGGCCAGTGATCCACACCTGGATGCACGCATATTACCAGGAGTGATGCACGCAGTTGGGCTATTTACGGGTGATACTAGGGCCGTAGGAGTTACCGTTCCTGGGGTTCCAGGTTTATTGATTGGTCGTTCCAAGTACCTCTCCAATGGGTTGACCAATGGTTATCTGGATGTAAAGGATTTATACATTGAAACTGTAGACCCTACCAATGCTCAAAACTACCTGGAAGGAAAGAAGTCTATCCCTTTTGAGAAAGTAGTAGAAACTCTCAAGATTAAGGACAAAGCCGCTCCTGGTGGTTTTAAAGAAGAACAAATCATTGTCCGCAAAACCAAACGAGGCATTGTGATTTCAGATCATTTGCCCGAACTGAAAACCAAACAAACCTTGGTTTTGCGTTGGGCTGCCTACGAGAATATGGGCGAAAGCATTGGAATCGATTTTTTACTTAAGGCCAAATCGGTAAAGGAAGCACGAGAATACATTAAAAATGTCACCATTATTACCAACAATTTTACTCTAGCCGATGTAAATGGCAACATTGCCTGGTATACTACGGGTAGAGTACCCAAACGTAAACCAGGAGTAGGCCGAATCCCTTACAAAGTAACCAATAGCGAAGATACCTGGCTAAGTATTATCCCATTTGACTCGTTGCCTCATAAAGATCCCCAAACTACTGGATGGATTGGTAACGCCAACCATAATACGATTCCTGCCAGTTATCCTCATTATATCTCAAACTATTACTCGCCCTACTACAGGTATGCCCGCTTGAAGCAACTTATGGCAAGCAAGCCTAAGTTTACGGTAGATGATCATTGGCAGTTCCAACGGGATGATTACAATGTATTGGCCCAAAAAATAACTCCTACGTTCGTAAAAGCTTTGAAAAAGAACAAGGAAACCAAAGCAATGGCGGATGTTTTAGGTAAATGGGACTTTCATCAAAAAATAGAGTCGGTAGGGGCTACTATCTTTCAGAACATTTACCGCATTTTACCCCAAAAGATTTATAAAGATGAAATGGGAGAAGAACTCACGATGTTTATGCTAGATACCTGGTACTTTTGGCAAGAAAGGGTAGAAAAAATGCTCTTGGAAAATAAAGCCAGCTGGATTGACAATATACAAACCAAGGACAAAAAAGAAACAATAGAGGATCTCATCATCCAGGCTGCCCTTCAGACCAAAGAAGAACTCACCCAAAAATACGGAGCAGACATTAACAATTGGACCTGGGGTAAAGACCACCAAATTGCTTATACCAATCCAATACGCCGCAATGGAGTAGGCAAAGATTGGTTAGGAATGGCCCCTCAGCCTATGGCAGGGTCAGGCGAAACGCTGTACCGCTCGTTATATACCTATGGGAAACCTCAAGAAATTTCGTTTTCAGCTTGTTTGCGTATGGTAGCCGATATGGGCGATCAGGAGAAAGTATTGGCAGTGATCAATGGTGGCATTGCCGCTCGAACTTTTCATCCTCATCAAAAAAACCAAATAGATGCTTACTTAAGTGGCCAAAAGCTTTACTGGTGGTTTAGCGATCAAAAAATCAAGGAAAACGCTCAAACAAAGTTGACTCTAAAAAAATAATTAAGATGAGATGCTGAAAAAACTATATATTCTATTGCATACTATTAGACATTTTTCGGTTGTGGAGACACACACCGAGGCGGACGCGCTGTTGGCCGTGTCCCCACGGCCAACTTTGGCTAAAATGTCTAGCAGTATGATTCTACTGATAGGGATACTTACCACAGGGTGCGTAGACCCTATCTCTTACAAAGATCCAGACTTAATTAAATGGAAAGGGCTTACCGAAGATTCAGCCAAAAAGGTAGTGAGTCAGCGAGTACCGTTAGGGCTTTCGCCTGACTCGGTTAAGGTATTTCTCAAAAAACAGCAGCTCACATTTTCGGAAGTTACTCCCAACGACTCGGGGTACTACATTACCGCTTCTACTGCTATCAAGCGCGAAAATGTGATGATGAAATCTAAATGGCTTCTCAAGTTTTATTTTGATCCAAACCGTAAACTTACCCAAATAGATATCCGAAAAGGTTTGATTAGCTTTTAAGCAAGTTATTTTAATTGCCTTAATCCAGTAATTGCTCCAAAGCCTTTTTTAAATCTGGAAACTTAAACTCAAATCCACTATTTGCAATTTTTTTACTAGATACCCGATTACCGTCTATGACAATAGAGGCCATTTCTCCCAACATCATTTTGAGCATAAATGAGGGTACGTTGGGCAAAAACGCGGGCCTGTGAATCACCGAGGCAACCATTTTTGTCATCTCAGTATTTGTTACCGGATGAGGTGCCACCCCATTGTAAGCCCCTTGAAGCTGTTCGTTTTCTAATGCGTACAAAAATATGCGGGCAATGTCATCAATATGAATCCAGGAAAGGTACTGCTTGCCGCTTCCTAAAGGTGCCCCCAGACCCAAGCGAATAGGCTGCAACAACTTAGGCAAAGCACCACTTTCGGTACTCAATACAACTCCTACCCTCACTTTTACCGTTCTTATGCCTTTCTTTATAAATCCTTCAGCGCTTTCTTCCCACTTACTGGTCACATCGGCCAAAAAATCGCTCCCCACCTTGCTAGATTCATCCAACAATTGCTCACCAGTGTCTATGCCATAATAACCAATGGCTGAAGCACTCACAAATGCCTTAGGGTGAATACCTAATGCGTCTATTGTAGTAGCCAGTAATTCAGTTGATTGGGTTCGGCTCTCAAGAATTTCTTTTTTGCGGCTATCTGTCCAGCGCTTGTCGGCTACTCCCGCCCCAGCCAAGTGCACAATACCGTCAATGTCGGCAAAGGCAGCCTTGTCTATAGTACCCTCATCGGGGTGCCATTCATACACTTCTACATCTTTAATAGCCCTTTTGCTACGGCTCAGATATCTTACTGTATAATCTTTTTCTAATAAAAACTGCGTCAGGCGTTTACCAATTAATCCAGTGCCTCCCGTAATTAATATCTTTTTTCCCATACCTTACCAACTAACTTTATTTTGTTTTGTTTGCTGATTTCTTACATCTGCTTGAAACCCTCTTTTTGCCTGTGTTTTACGAAATCATTTGTTCTGTTTCCCTCTTGAAAACCCGCCCCATTAAGCCATCTTGATTTAAGTTCATTTTAAGCCAATCTGCTTTTCAATCATAAAAATATCTTAACCATTTAGTAACCACCAATTAGGGTCTGGTTTGTAGATTAACCCAGAGAAATCAACATCTTGATCAATGAAATTTACCTATAAAAGTTACATCCAACTTGCACTTATAGTAGCTATAAGTGCATTTGTATTGAGAGGAAATAACGCCTGGGGCCAAAAGCCTTTGGTATTGGGAGTAAGCACTGATGTGAGCAATATTGTGGTAAGAAAAAACGCCAGCAAAGCCATCGCCGCTTATTTATCAACCAAGCTAAATCGTAAAATAGAAGTAGTACTACCCGAAAAAAACAAGCAATTGATTGAAATGCTACAAGACAAAAAGGTAGACATTGCTTTTTTAAATACATTTGGATACATCCTTACTTCGGCCGAAGCCAATATCACCCCAATAGCGGTGATATCGAGCAACGGAAGTACTCCTACTTCTTACAAAAGCTGTATTATTAAAAATCGCTCTGTCAACAAAATCAACTCTATCAATGACATCAAGAAAAAGGAAGTAGCGGCAAACATTTCATTCAAGTTTGTGAACCCTACCTCTACCTCCGGGCATCTAATCCCACGCTTGTATTTCAATTCTTTAGGTTTGAATTATACCGAGTCCCATTTCAAAGAGGTAACCTTTGGCAACAATCACCAAAATACCATTATGCAGATCAAACAAAACAAAGCAGATTTGGGGGCTTGCTCTTATGAGGATTTACAAAAACTTATTCAACAAGGGAAGCTTAAAAAAGAGGATTTAAAAGTGCTCTGGGTGTCCAAACCTATTGTAAATGGTCCAATAGCAGTACGCAAAGATTTAGATGCCAACACCCAAAAAACACTTACTGAAGCTTTTTTAAAAATGGCGGATGAAGCCCCTCAGCTACAGGCCAAAGTAAAAAAAATATGGCACGCCAAAGGTGATAAACCTTATTTTGTAAAAGCTCAAGATGTCTGGTACAATCCTATCCGTGAAATGGCCAACTCCATTGAAGAGTTAATTCTAATTTTGAGTTATTATACTGATTAAGATTTTCATAAAGATTTGCATATCAATAATTTACTTGAAAATGCCTGACTCAGATGGGTTAGGCATTTTTTTATGACTTGGTATCCCCTTTACTTGAAACTTTAGTTACCACCCATACTTTTCCCAATTTTAGTTACCACTCGATTTTCGCAGATTTTAGTTACCACTTACTTTTTCACGATTTTAGTTACCACTTGCTTTTTACAGGTTTTAGTTACCACTTACGCTCTAAGCTTTAGTTACCACCCATACTTTCACGATTTTAGTTACCACTTACGCTCTAAGTTTTGGTTACCAGTAACTAAAAATCAGCAAAACGGAGTGGTAACTAAAATCGTGAAAAATTGAGTGGTAACCAAAACTTAGAGCGTAAGTGGTAACTAAAATCGTGAAAGTAT
>DMXI01000230.1 GCA_003483885.1 Microscillaceae bacterium | reverse complement strand
CGCCTTCCTGTAGATTATGGAAGGGGGGTGTACTTTTTATTCTCAAAATACAATATACTGAATGTATAGTGCATGACGTTAACTAGATTTTTTTGCTCCATTTATAACTCTATGTATACATTTATGTTTGCAGGTTTGCCATATATATCCATTCTGTATTGCAAAATCTTTTTTCGTCTTGGCAAGTAACGCTTGTAAGACTTGTCCTGTTTAAGTTAAAAAACCTAGCATCGATTTAATCATTTTTTTATGCGTTTATGGACTTTCCAATACAAAGAAGCGGTAGAGGAGCTTCACCAAAGTGGAATTTTGACTGCCAAATGGAGTAGCTATCCATCAGAGGGACTCTCGGGGAGATGGAAAGCTGCCTATCAATGGATGGCAAAACAAATGGCGTTGAAAGGGATCAATTGTGGTGAATATGCGCCAGTGTGGGCATTTCACTCTTGTATCACATATCGCCGTAAACCTGATAAAACCGATGGCCACATGTTGTCTTTTGGATATGCACAGGAAGAAGGAGTGCGATTACTCACCGTTGATTGTCCTGATGACTTGGTGCTTTTAACTAATTATAGCGTCTGGAATGAAATTCTGGATGTTCTTGTGGAAACAGAAGCAACTGCTATCGAGGCAGATTTGACAAAAAAGCTTTATACACTCCCACAGGCTGAAACAATGGACGGTGGAAACATCCAGGCTACGATCCCTTTTCTCAAAAAAGAATGGGTGGTAGAAACAGAATTATTTAAGGATTTGGCAGAAGATGATTTGTAATAACTTTGGCCACTCACTATTCCCCGATGCTGTTTTCTTCACGATTACTGATCAGCCCAGAAGCCCTCAACTAGCCATCACTCACCTCTGGGCAAGCGAGTAATCAAGTTCCTTCGGCTGTGCTCAGGACAGGGTATTTTTTCTTAAGAAAACAGTTTATAAATCCCGATTTGTCGGGGCATTGCACTACTCCCCGTCAAACCCCTCCATTTTACCAGTAAAAACCCCTGTTTTTAGGGTTTGTGGCCAAATAGTAATTGGAAATAATATCATTAAAAAGTATCTTGTACATAGAATACAATCAACTTATCTTGATTAATTTATCCTATACTAACAACCTAAATATGATGTACTTCATGCATTTTAAACAATCTCAGGCCCCTTATCAACAACAGGTACGTTCTCAATCCGATCTTTATCTACTCAAAAGATTCATTTTATTTGATTCATAAGAAATACGCTCATCTTACTTTCAATCGGAAACGGCTATGTGTTTCCGACCCATTATGCTTCATTTATAGACACTTCTAATATTTGACTTTTAGGCTTGATCTGTAACACAATGATTCCTTGTGTTTTCTATCCTGGAAATAGTCAAATTCAACCATTCAAAAAAATCCAAACTAGTATGATAAAGATAGCTATAGCTTATGGAGAAAAGTTATTTGTGCAGCTCCTTGAGGGTTTTTTCAAAAGAGAGAGGCACGTTCAATGCCTTTTTACTGCTCAAAACGGTAAAGAGTTATTAAATCAAATAAAAAAATCTCATCAATTACCCGACTTGATACTACTAGACCTTAAAATGCAAGACATGGAAGGGATAAAGTTAGTAGAAATACTCCGGGAAAATTATCCCCAAGTGAAATACCTTTTGATGTCTTCACATTACAAAAAATCTTTTACTGGGCATATACTAAAAATGGGTGCTAATGCTTTAATTCCAAAAGAAATTTCACTGGATCATTTATTAAATGCCATACAATCGGTACACAATAAGGGATACTATTTTATAGAAGAGCAAATCGATACTTTGCGTGCTCAAATAAAACCGCATACCCCTAAACCCAAATTTGTGACTCAAGACGAATTTACCGAAAGAGAAAAACAAATTTTACAATTATTGTGTGAACAATATACTGCTAAAGAGATTGCCGAGAAATTATACATTTCGAGGCGAACAGTGGAAGGCCACAAAGATAATTTGTTTGCTAAAACCGGGGCACGCAACCTTGCCGGTTTAGTAATTTATGCCATTCAAAATCAATTGATTAACTACAATAATTTATCAACATCTTCTAACAACTGTTTGCACTGATTCAGCTCATTTTTCTGACCAAAGGCTACTTCATCTCAGGATGAGGTAGCCTTTTATTTTGGGGGTGCTTTTAGGCCCTTACAGATTTTTACCCTTTTTGTTGGTAGGTTGAATTTTAGGTAAAATTACCCCTTTAGGTTTCTGCCAATATCCTCACCTTTGTTATGTCAATGCACTACGATAACGCTTAACAATTATCTATTTGGATTGACCTTTTTAAACCTATACAAACTAAATAAATAAAATTATGGAAGTTAATATCGTCATAGTAGTAGATGTAGCAGATTACGTTGCTTCAAATGGAAATGCGAAATACATCCACATGATTGATAATGTACCAGGAAGTACTGGCGAAGCTGGATCTGAACTACACACTCAGGTAGTATCTGGCGATACGGTAAGATGGAGTATTGTAGCAGTAAGCCCCAGTGATCGGATCGAAATTACTGGTTTTCATCCTTATTCACAAGGGGAGCACAATTATGCTTTTGGCCGCGATGGTATTGCCAACACTCCAGCAAAAATAGCTATTCCTGGTAGCCGTGAATATTGGGCGACTACGATTTTGTCACGTAGCTCCCAAGATGGGCAATCTTTCCAATATTCGGTAGGCTTCACCGCTAATGGTAAGTACCACACCTACGACCCATTCCTGGATGTAGCAAGTCACCACTAGTCAACATTCTAAGCTTTGTACAATAGGGGGGTATGTAGTGATATATGCGCCCCTTTTTTATTTTTTTAGTCCATTCACTTTCGAAATTATGTCAACTATACACTTCTATACCGAACAAGATGCCGGGAAATCATTTTCCCTGGAAAAAGGAGAGGTAATTGTAATTGCGCTGGAAGACAATTTGGCACTTGGTCAAACTTGGGTAAACGACCACCCACCTTCACCAGGCATCCAATATGTACAATCATCTCAGGCAGCATTGCCCATTACTCCACCTAGCCTAACTTCGCAAACTGGCCTTAAACTTTTTGTCTATCAGTTTATTCACGAAGGTGCTGTTACCCTTCATAAAATTACGGCTGGAAAAACCACCGCAACGCTTTCTTATACGTTCAAAGAAAAAGCTCCACCAGTGATCAAGCCAGTTGACCTCCTTGTGATGATTGATGTGGGCAACTATCACCAAGATGATCCACAAGCTTTGCAGTACGTCTATTTGTTTGACAATACCGATGTCACATCACCCAAACACCATACTGCTTGTCAAAACAATCAAGCGCTCCTATGGCAAATCAATACAGTAAGCCCTAGTGATAGAGCAACAATCACTGGTATTACTGGAGAAATCATCACAAACCAAATCATTACTCCTCCCCAACAACAAGCACACAATTGGCATGCTGTAGTCAAAACCAATGTCCCTGGTTCGTACAACTATGTTCTTCACATACTATTAAACAGTCGACCAGTAACTATTCCCCTTACACTGGATGTAGTAGCAACATCCTAGAGAGCAGATCGGCTCAATAGATGTCAGGGAGTCGTTTAATATAGATGCTTGTTCAATAGAAAAGGTGTTATTTGTGGTTAAATAACACCTTTTTTTAGTGAATTGCTCTAAAGGAAATGCCTTCCCAGTAAAATCAGCTCAACTGCAGTCGCTTGGCTACCCTTGACAAACCTCTAGTCTGAAAGAATTACCAGTATAATACAGTATAGATGATTTTATCTGGGTTTGTTATACATTCTGCAGGGTTACCGCCAACTGGATAATTTTTTGACTTTGCTGCTCAATGGTGAGCTGGGTGGTATCTATCACGTGGGCATCCTCGGCCTGCCGAAGGGGGTTTTCGGTACGAGTACTATCTAAGTGGTCGCGTTGGCTCAGATTGTCTGCGATTTCCTGAAGATCTACCTCCTGCCCTTTTGCCTGTAATTCTTTTTGGCGACGTACCGCACGCACCTGCACCTGGGCTTGCATAAAAATTTTCAGTTCCGCATTAGGAAACACATTGGTACCAATGTCGCGTCCATCCATCACAATGCCTTTATTTATCCCCATTTGGCGTTGTTGGGCCACCATGGCTTCCCTTACTTCTGGCAGGGCACTCACTGCACTTACCCGCTCCGATATATACATTTGCCTTATTTCGTCTTCTACGACCTCCTCATTCAATATTGTGATGTTTTTTTGAGTAGCTGCTTCGTATTCAAAACGAATTTCAATGTTTTGCAAGGCCATCTGTATGGCTGTTGTATTGCGGGTATCTACCTTATGACGATAAAAATACAGGGTAACTGCCCGATACATAGCCCCAGTGTCTATATATATATAGTTCAATGCTTTAGCTACTTCTTTGGCTGTGGTACTTTTGCCGCAACCCGAAAAGCCATCAATGGCAATAATAATTTTTTGTGAGTCATTCATAAGCAACTATAGGGACAAAGTATCCCGAAAATTTGGCCAAATATACGGCTAGCGGTTTGGTATTGCTAGGTTTAATTGGCATTTTTAGCTAATTCTTATTCAGCATTTAATCTTTAAACTTCTACCTCGATCATGACTACAATCCAAGGAAACTTTACGGTCAATGGAGTCGCTTTTGCCGACTGGTTCAATCAAAGCTTTCGCCTCACCAACCCTAAAATTTACAGTCACCTCATTAATGCTGCCAATTTTGCTACTTTGATGGAGCATATTCCAGATTTCACGGGCAAGCAAGAAATTTCATTGGGCGAGTTTTGTGGTCATTTTGCCATCATGTATAACGAAACTGGTGGTACTTTTTCGGTCATTCGGGAGATGGGAGGCCCTAAATACATGTTTGAGCCTACTACCTGGGGTAAAGTTACGTATAATAAAGCCCCTAATCAATTGGCAGGGGATCAACTAAAGGCTTGGGGAGTTATTGCTTCAGATACTGATGTAGAAGCCTGGAATGGTAGCGTATACCCCTCCAATGCATCGCCCAAAGTGCAACAAGCTGCGTTGCGTTGCGATTTTTATCGTTTTAGAGGGTATGGATTCAATCAGCTTACCTGGCGCAACAACTACGACAAATGTATGCAACCGCTATTGCCCAAACCTATTGATGAATATACTGAGGAGGAGTTTGAGAATACCATTAAGGATATTTCTATAGCCTGCAAAACCTTTCATAACTTTATTACCCAAAGTGGGCAAGCCCAAAAAGCGATCAGTGATTTAGAAAAAGGAGATTTCACGGCTTATGGCATGTTGGTAAGCGGTGGCTGGGTAAGCTATGTAAACAACAAATATGTACCCAGAGCGGTGGGTATTTACAATGCCCTCAAAAATGCGCAGGTAGCTGCCAAAGAAGCTTACGCCATTGAGGGTATGCATTTAACTCCTCAACAAATCAAGCACATCCAACAGGCCTTGATTAACTCGGGTAATGCTGAAGCAACCAAAATTATCAATGATGCGGGAGGAGCAGATGGTTCCTGGGGTCCTGGTAGTGAGTCGGCTTACCAATTGGTCGGAAAATCTATCCCAGAATTGTTGCGCGCTGGAGGCGAAGCCGTCAACATACAAAATACAAATGAGAATGCGGTGAATCCAATCGCGGGCATGTCTACTGCCGAAATCAAGCTCATTCAACAACGCATCATGAATGCGGGAAGCTCCATTGCAAATAATGGAGGAGCGGACGGTCATTGGGGACCTGCCTCGCAAAAAGCTTTGGATATTCTTAAGCAGGTATACGAAGACTTAACCAAGAGCTAGGGAAATATTCTCCTAGCACTTTGCTATAAAAAAGGTTAAAATCTTACATGGGTTTTAACCTTTTTTTGATCATATTCCTCACTTTTTTGTAAAGTTTGTCAAACAAGTACCCCTGATCGGGTTGTCAAGTAAAATAAAAGCGTCAAAAAATGAATGGCAGTATAAATTTAATTATATCAAGCCACTGTATGATTATACCAATAAAAAACTCATTTGTTTACCTTTTGTTTACTTCGAAAACGCTCAAAATTGGGCTTGTTTACTTTTTGTTTACTCGCTTTTTTTTGGAAATCGAGTCAAAACCCTGATCTTTGAACCATACTAAT
>DMXI01000543.1 GCA_003483885.1 Microscillaceae bacterium | reverse complement strand
TGATGGCCGAAATATTTTTGCCGCTGAAAGCAACTAATAACTAAGATTCGCTGGGTTTTATTTGGTGAACTTATATGTATGATTGTATGGCTTTGTATTATCAAGGCCATACAAAACCATCTTAAGTTGCTTTTGACTGCAATAAAAGAAGCTTATTTTCTAAGAAAGTTTTACAAAAAAATAATCCATCCTTAAGGGTAAGTCCTACCTACCTTGTCTGTTCTGCAAAGCATCAATATAGACGCATACAAAGAATAAAGCATCATTCTCAATAAATAGGAATCCAGGGTTTATTCTTAAATGCTTGATTTACAGGTATATAATCTTGTTTGTGTTTTTTTTAACAATAATCAAGCGCCCAACGAGTTTATATGTTGAAGTAATTTAAAAAAAGTACAAATTCAATGATTCCACTTTTATGAATGAAAATAGATTAATTATTGTCAAGTTTATCAATTTTCACTAGTTTTGAGCGGAATTTCTACAAAATATTACATCTACTCGTGTACCCGTATGTTTATTTTATCAAGGCAATCAAAAGGCATTTCAGTGTTTTTTACAATCTTCTATTGTTTTATTATCAAGGATTGTTTGGCAAATACTCAAAAGTACCACGCTTTATTACACAAATCTGATACAACACAACACGAAAGTGCGATATCCCAAAAAAACACAAATTCAGGTCCTTTCTTCAAAAAACAACGTAAAGATGGATTCATCGTGCTTCCTCTGGTATATTTTAGCCCAGATACTCGTTGGGCGGCTGGTGGAATGTTTGCGTACCACTTTAAGTTTGTGACCCCTGGCAAAAAAGACGAACAAAGTCGTTTATCTTACATTCAGTTAACTTCTGATTATACCCAAAACAAGCAATTAGATTTGTGGGGACAGTGGCGCATTTTCATGAACGATAATCGCTACATTTGGGTAGGAGAAGCTCGTTACCGAAACTATCCAGACCGTTTTTATGGATTGGGCAACACCACTACCGAGGCAAACGAAGAGAAATATAGTTTTGACTTGCTTAGGTTTCAATCACGTGTATCGCGTGAATTGGTAAAAAACGTATATCTCGGGGTAGACTACCAACTTAGCAGGTATTATAATGTAGAGGTAGAGACCGGAAAAACGTTGGCCAATAGTGAAATTACGGGTACCAAAGGAGGAATCAACTCTGGGGTAGGATTGGTATTTATGATCGATACCCGCGATAACGTCGTGAGTGCTTCCAAAGGTGTTTTTCTTGAAACTTCTGGGTTTGTATACAACGCCGCCATTGGGAGTAGCTTCAACTATAGCAATTACAACCTTACTTTCAATAAATACTTTTCATTGGGGCGCCGCATGGTGCTGGCCACCAATACGGTCATGAATCTCAACACAGGTGATACGCCTTTTTTAGAAATGGCCAGAGTAGGGGGCAATAGCATTTTACGAGGTTATGCTCAGTATCGTTTTCGAGACAATAACTTCATCGCTTCTCAGATTGAGTATCGTTATATGGTGTGGCGTAAACTGGGTTTTGTGGCTTTTGCTGGCTTGGGAGACGTATTTGAAACTACCAATGACATAGAATCTAACCAATTGAAGTACTCTTTGGGAGGTGGCGTGAGAGTAGCTTTAGATTCCAAAGAAAAGATCAACCTTCGGGTAGATTATGGGGTGGGCCGTGGAAATACCGGAGTATATGTATCGGTGACGGAAGCGTTTTAAGCGATATTTATAAATAATCACCATCAAAAAAGCCGATGATCACTCATCGGCTTTTTTGATGGATTAAGTAATGCTTTTGCTGATATAAATTAATACCAAATACGCATCAAATACCATTTTTCTTTATACTTTACCAAGTGGTACTTGATATTCATAATACTGCCACTGTTGCTAATGGTAAGGTTGCCTTCGGCTTGCTCAAAACCTTTCTCCTTTTTGAGACTGGGGCGACCGTGGCGGACAAATCTAATTCTGGAAAAATCAACACTATTCATTTCAGATTCCTCGTGTAGTCTTTTTACTTGCTTTTTAATAGCGTCATTAATTTTTTTCTCCAGGTCTTTGTAGCTAAACTGTTTCCAGGGTTCTTTGTCACGCTCTGGCATTTGCTTCATCACCTCTCCTAAAATAGCGCGACTAGGTGTGAGCTTATCCAAAATTTTAAAGTCTTTATTTTTTAAGACTTTGAAAATATCCTTAGAAATTTTCTTGAATACATCCTTGCTTGGTTTGGTGTCGTGATTGGCTTGCAGCGAAAAACTGCACAAAAACAGAAAAAATACGGGAATAGTCGTTCTATACAAGTGTTTCATTCTTTTAATGTTTTTGGTATTAATAATACAAAAACGCAAATTTGATGCAATTCGTGTATAATCGCCTGAAAGTTAAGGATTTTATTTGAGATCCATTGCGTAAAAAAACAAAAAGCACCCAATCAAATACTGAATGCTTTTTACTTTACTTAATAAGTTCCAAGACTAGTGAATAACCCTAAATATCAGAGAGAATCTGTCTGATCTGTTCCTTTTGTTCTTGGGGGGCTTTTTTGAGGGCAGTTTGATAACTTTGGCGCGCCTTTTCTAAATCACCATAATACAAAAACACAAACCCTTGAGCTTTGTAGGCCGTCCAGGTATCAAATCTTTTCACGATATAGTCAAACCAGGCATAAGGCTTAATTTTCTCATCCGTAAATTTATAACCATACACAATTAGCTCTCGTTCTGTGGCATTTGCCAAAGCTTCTTTTTCTAAGGCCTTACTCTCTTTGTTTTTTCCGGCTTGGGCCAATAGTTTGGCCTTGATGTATACATTTTGAAAAGTTTTGATTCTACTGATAGATCTGTCAATCCAGGTAAGTGCTTCCTGAGTATTTATTTTATGGGTATAACAAAAACGAGCTGCGTAGTAATATGATTGGAAGAAAAAGCCTGATTTACCTCTCAACTGGTTGCGTATGTGTGCCAATACAATTTGTGGTACCTCTACCTCAATATCAAATGATGCCCTAGTGTTTCCCCACAATAAAGAAAGAGTCGTAGACTGTGGGCGAATGTCGGTAAATTGATAAGTAAGCCATTGGTGGTGAGGACTTTTGCTAACTTCGGCTTTTATTCTTAATACATCCTCCTCTGAGCGGTAATGATAGCTTCCCCAGGAAGAAGTATTTCTAGAGAAAATGACGGTCCATTGTGATTTATCAGGGATGATATGCAAACCGTAGGTTCCGGCTGGGAGCGTCTTTCCTTGTATTTTTACCCCATGGCTCACCTTGATGAGGGTGTTTTCGTTGGCTCCTGCTCGCCAAACTTGTCCATAAGGGGCCACGCTTTTTTGATGAAGTTTTCGCTGATCGATGCCAGGGCGATGATAGCGAATGGTGATGTCAGTAATGCCAATACGCTGGGTTACACTGGCTCCCTGACTTACTCTGGGCATATCTATTACAGGGTAACTTTGTGCCCACAATGCCTGATCGTAAATTGACAAAATCAGGAGCATCATGATGATAAATCTCTTTTTCATAAGCATATAATTTTGTGAAATGTATATGCTCCAAAAGTAGGGTGAGTAGTCAGAAAACGAGTGTTAATAAATTTAGACGGACAAACTTTACTATTTTTTAGGAGAATTTTGGCTTAGCTTCAGTGGTTAATGATAGAATTGTTTTTCTGGGAATTGAGGAAAACTTTGGGAGTGGTATTTTTTACTTTTTTGAAAGCTTTGTGAAAAGTACTTTTGGAATTAAAACCTACCTCAAAGGCAAGTCCCAGCAACGTATAATGTTGATAATTCTTGTCTTGGCTTAATGTTATAAAATGTTCTACCCGATAGACATTGATAAAATCATAGAAATTGAGATGGAAGCCTTCATGAATAATTTGTGATACTTGATTTTTATCCATTTGTAGTTGAGTGGCCAACTCAGGCAAAGTTAGTTTGGGGTCAAGATAAGGACGCTCGTTTTTCATCCATTGCTCTAGCTGGATTTTCCATCGGTCCATTTGTTCTGCTGGAATAATTTTGCGAGGAGTCGTTCGCTTTTTGGCTAATATATTGGCAGGAAGTATTTCTTTAGGTGGAAGCCTGAAAATTTCTGGTGAAAACATCGCAAAATATCCTAAAGCAAAGGTGATAAAGGACACTGAGATCCAGACCACGTCATAGTTATAATACTTAAATTCATAAGGTAAATTCAGATAATAGGCGATTACTGTCAGAGTGCCTAAAATCAGGCAAAGCAATAACAGGCCAATGATGAATTGCAGGTAATTGATATAGGTTCTTTTGTCTGCAGATTTTCTTTTAAAGTTTACAACCAGTCGGTAGCTTTTGAACAAATAAATGGTGCTATGTCCGAAAGCTGCTAAAATAATGAAAGCAAAAAATGGCGACCAAAATGCTTTGTTGTAGTACATCAAAGGTTGAAAAACTAAATACAAAACGGCCGGGAGCAAATGTATGCGCCATTGTTTAAAACTAAAGTGAATATTGGTCAGTAAGACCTGAGCATACAAATAAAAGACTGGGCCATATAAGAAAATGATTTCATCTTGAATGATTCCAATGATTTGTTTGAGCAAGCCACCAGGTCGGGTGATGCGCCAAAGCAATGTAACAGAGATGAGCAACACAAAAATTGATAACACTCGGTTTGCCAGCATGTGTTTTTGTGGTAAACGATTGATAGCCAGTACTAATATACCGCCTTGTACTACACCAAATATCATCAATGCCTGAAATATCTGTAATGAACCCATACCTCAAATATAGCCAATCGTTTGGTAGAGAGGAACATTCTTCTTAGATAAGCTTTGTACGATTGCTGACTATGATTTAATAAAAAACATCCAGCCCTTGAGGCCAGATGTTTTTGGAGTTGATTGTAGTAAATAATTAGACATTTGTTTAATTCTTTTTCAAGTTGGTGATGGCTTTTTCTAGCCGTGCTTTTTGGGTTTGAGGGGCACGTTTGAGTGCGTTTTCAAAACTTTTGATGGCATTGTTTTTTTCGCCAAAATATCTGAATACAACACCTTGGGCCTGATAGGCAGTCCAGGTATTGAACCGCTTTACAATGTAGGCAAAATGCTCGTTTCTTTCTTGATTGGTTACTTCTTGACCCAGGTTGTATCCATATTGCACCAAGTCTTGCTCGGTCGCAATTTTGAAAGCCTGCTCTTTGAACTTGATGCTTTCTTTAGGCTGATCTGTTTTTTTCAACAGTTGTGATTTTACTAACAGGTTTTGGAAAGTTTGTTTGATGCCAATAGAGCGATTGGCCCATTGGATGGCTTCTTTGAGGTTGCAATTGTTAATATTACAAAAGCGAGCTGCCAGGTAAGGCCCTTGCCAATAATACCCCGATAAGCCCCGCATTTCGTCTTGCAGGTTTGCTACCACCACTTGGTTTACGTCTACTGCAATTTTGAAACTTATTTGGGTAGTAGCCCATTGCATTGTAACTACGGTGCTGTTTTTGGCCACCTTGGAAAACGAATAAGTAAGCCACTCTTGAGCGGGGCCTTGGGTTGGTTTTACCGTTACTCGCAGCGCATCTTCTTCCTTTTTATAATAATAACTCCCCCAGGAACGATAATTTTTAGAGAAAACGAGTGTCCATTCCTCCTTATTGGGAATCATATGCAAGCCATACTTGCCTGCGGGCAAAGCCTGATCTTCTACTTTTACCGGATGGGTAAATTCAATCACTGTATTTTCATTGGCTCCCGCTCGCCATAGTTTACCCAGAGGTGCGATGTTGTTTTGGTGTAATTTTCTGCCTCGAATGGCAGGGCGATGGTAGCGAATGGTAATGTCGGTAATACCAATGGTTTGCCCCACAATGGCCCGTTGGCTTTGACGGGGAAGCTTGACTACTGGTATACTTTGCGCTTGTAAATAATGGGTGGCCGTAAGCAAACTTACTACCCCAATCATCATAAGTAAGTGGTTTTTCATTGGGTATAATGATTTGGTTTTCAAATACCCCACAAAAGTAGAGGATGGGCAAATGCGGTACGTGGAAATAAATTTAAGTAGACCTTTTTTAAGTATATTTAGTTAAGTATACTTGTTAAAGTTGTTGATTATCAGGGTGTTGGGTTATTTCGCGATCAACGAATCCAAATAGGCTTTGGGAGAAGCATTTTTAAGTCGTTTAAAAGCTTTATGAAAAGTGCTCTTGGCATTGAAGCCCACTTCGTAAGCTAAGGCCAGCAAAGTATAATGCTGAAATGCTTCATCTTGGCTGAGCCTGACAAAATGCTCGATACGGTAGGTATTGACATAATCATGAAAGTTTAACTGAAACCCTTCATGGATGATTTTTGAAACCAATAACTTATCTAATTCCATCAATTCGCTTAGTTCGGCCAAGGTAAGTCGAGGATTGAGGTACGGCTGCTCGCTTTGCATCAATTGGGTCAATTGATTTTTCCAATGTACTAATTCCTCTTGCTGTAGCTCCTTTTTCGGGGGCTCTTTTTTGACCGATAGGGGCGTAGGTACAAATAAGATTTTTGGGGCTATCTCTTCTTTGGGTACTTTAAATATTTCGGGGGCAAACATAGCAAAATACCCCAAAGCATAAGTAATGCAAGACAAAATAGCCCAGGCGACATTATAATTAAAGAATTCTAGTTGGTAAACAGGCAAATTGAATACATATAATACAGTAGAATAAAAGGACATTAACAAACAAAGAACAGCCAAGGTAATGATGGTTTGCAAATAGCGCGGATATAGCCTTTGCTCTGCGTTTCTCTTTCTAAAGTTTTGGATAAGCCTATAGCTTTTTACCAAATAATAACCACTCTGGGCAATGGCTAAAAAAGCAGTAGTAATATAAATGTATATCCAAAAGCTCCGAAGATAAAACATAGGAGGAATAACAAATAGATATACTACGGCTGGAATCAAATGCCTACGCCATTTCTTGAGTGGAGGTTGGGCAGTAGTTAATAGGATTTGTACATACAGATAAAACACTGGACCATACAAAAAGATAACAATGTCTTGGACAATCCCCATTACAAACTGCATAATACCTTTGGGTTGAGCAATGCGCCAAATCAGGGTAAATGAGATCAATAGAATAAAAACTGATAATACTCGATTGGCCATCTTATTTCGCTGAGGCAAACGATTGATGGCTACCGTTAAAAGCGTTCCTTGCACTGCGGCAAATAGCATAAAAGCGGCAAATAAGTCTATCGATCCCATAAATCTTTTGTAATTTAAATCAGAAGTCAAAACGACTTTATAATGTAAAGATAATCATTTGAAAAATTTTAAGATGCTGTTTTTATGATACAAGAAAAGTATGACACCATTGGTGAAAACTACAACCTTACTCGCCAAGCCGACCCCTACCTTGTAGAAAGAATGAATGATTGGATGAATCTTGAGACCGATCAACTATACCTTGATATTGGTTGCGGAACAGGCAACTACACGAACGCATTGGCCCAAGAAGGCTTTCGATTTATTGGGGTAGATCCTTCGGAACGAATGCTGGACGAAGCTCGACAAAAATCTTCTAACATTGATTGGAGGCTGGGCAAAGCCGAAACATTACCTATAGAAACCGAAAGTATAGACGGAGTTTTGGCAAGCCTTACCCTACACCATTGGCAAAATCTAGAGAATGGCTTTAAAGAACTGTATCGAGTACTCAAACCCCAAGGTAAAATTGTGATTTTTACGTCTACTCCAGCCCAAATGCAGGGATATTGGCTCAATCATTTTTTTCCAAAAATGTTGGCCGATTCTATGGTTCAAATGCCTGCTTATGATTTGGTAGCAGATGGTCTACAAAAAGCTCGGCTAACCACCGTGGCTACCGAAAAATACTTTGTCAAGCCTGATTTACAAGATCTTTTTTTGTATTCTGGTAAACATAATGCAAAGTTATACCTTAATCCACAAGTAAGAGCGGGCATTTCGTCGTTTGCGGCATTGGCCAATGCCAAAGAAGTAAAACAAGGCTTAGAAGCGTTGCAGAAATCTATTCAATCGGGTAGCATCGAGCAAATTATGCAAGATTACCAGAACGATTTAGGGGATTATCTATTCATTATTGCCCAAAAACTTGAAATTTAAATCCTTGACTTTGAGGCGCTTAGTTTTGTGATCTTTATAAAATTATATTGGATAGTTTTTTAATCACATAAAATTAGTATTTTTATACTAAATTTTGATTCGTCAGAAATAATTCATCAAAAAATACATGGATACCTCTATACAAACCGATTTAGAAACTTTTCGTACCGAAACCCGCGCTTGGCTGGAAGAAAATTGTCCTGCAAGCTTGCGCAAACCAATTAAAAGTGCCGAAGATTACTTTTGGGGAGGACGAAACCCTCATTACAACAGTGATGATCAAAAGCTTTGGTTTGAGCGTATGCGCGACCGTGGCTGGACGGCCCCTACTTGGCCTACCCAATATGGCGGAGGAGGCTTAAGCACTCAAGAAAACAAAGTATTGCTTGAGGAGATGGCCAAGCTTCAGTGCCCCACGCCTTTATTTAGTTTTGGCCTTTCGATGTTGGGTCCTGCCTTACTAAAATTTGGCAACGAAGAACAAAAAGCCCAATACCTTACCGAAATCACTCAAGGAAAAGTATGGTGGTGCCAGGGATATAGTGAGCCTGGAGCAGGTAGCGACTTGGCTGGGCTGCAAACCCGAGCCGAAGACCAGGGCGATCATTTTTTGGTAAATGGCCAAAAAGTATGGACCTCATATGCCGATAAATCTGACATGATTTTTTGCCTGGTACGTACTAACCCTGATGCGAAAAAACATACAGGGATTAGCTTTGTATTGATTGACATGAAAAGCGAAGGGGTAAGTACCCGTCCTATCAAGTTGATAAGTGGGAAGTCGGTGTTTTGTGAAACCTTCTTTGACAATGTAAAAGTACCCAAAGAAAACCTGGTAGGGGAGCTTAATGCAGGTTGGTCTATTGCCAAATACTTGCTTACCCACGAGCGCTCTATGATTGGGGGCATTGGAGATGTAAGAAACGAAAAGCCGCTTTTCCAAAGAGCTGTAGAAGCTCTTGGGTTGGAGAATGGAAAATTGTCTGATCCAGTGTTGAGAACCGATATTGCCCGCTGGATGATTGACCAGGAAGGGCTAATGTGGACAATAGAAAGAACCACAGATGAATCTAAGGCAGGGCAACCTATTGGTGCAAAGTCTTCTTTCTTTAAATATTATTATACCGAGCAAAACAAGCTCAAGTATGAGTTGCTGATGGCGCTAGAAGGAGTGGATGCCCTTGCTTGGGGCGAAGAATACAACGACGGAAAATTGGCCCGCGATTTTTGCCGTACCAAAGGAAACTCGATCGAGGGTGGTACTTCCGAAATACAGCTAAACATTATTAGCAAACGTATTTTGGGCTTACCTGGATAAACCATTTCATCGCAGACAATTTAACAATCTAGAAAATGACTTTAGTTATCAATGAAGAGCAGCAAATGCTCAAAACCTCGGCCGCAGAATTTCTTAAAGAAAAGGCCCCAGTCGCTGCTCTACGTAAGTTAAGAGACGAAAACGATCCTCAAGGATATGATAAAAATTTATGGAAAGAAATGGCCGAAATGGGCTGGGCTTCGCTTGTTGTACCTGAGCAATATGGCGGATTAGATTTTGGCTATGTAGGCTTTGGCCAACTATTAGAAGAAATGGGGCGCACCCTTACCGCTTCGCCTATGGTATCTACTGTATTGGTCAGTACTCACGCTATTTTACTGGCAGGAAGCGATGCTCAAAAAGAAGCCTTATTACCAGCAATTGGCAGTGGTGATTTAGTAATGACGTTGGCGTTGGAAGAAGGTAAACAGCACAAACCCACCAAAACTGCTTTGTCGGCAGTAAAATCTGGAGAAGGGTATACCCTGAATGGAAAAAAGGTGTTTGTACTGGATGGACAAGTAGCCGATAAGTTCATTGTAGTGGCACGCACTTCAGATAGCCCTGGCGATGAAAACGGGTTGACGATGTTTTTGGTAGATGCCAAAGCCGAAGGTATTTCCATGAGCCAAACCCCAATGATGGACAGTCGCAATGCGGCTACCATTACTTTTGAAAATGTACAGACCACCGAAATTTTGGGAGTGCTTGACCAGGCTTTTCCAGTATTGAACAAGGTATTAGACATTGCTTGTATAGGCTTATCAGCCGAAATGCTAGGCTCTATTCAGGAGGCTTTTGAGCGCACGGTCAATTATCTGCGAGAGCGTAAGCAATTTGAGGTGCCTATTGGCTCTTTTCAGGGATTACAACATAGAGCGGCACTGATGTATGGTGAAATTGAGATTTGTAAGTCTATTGTCATCAAGTCGTTGCAAGCCATCGATCGTGATCGCAAAGATTTATCAAGAATTGCCAGTATGTGTAAAGCCAAGATTGGCGAAACTATTAAGCTGGTGACCAACGAAGGCGTACAAATGTTTGGAGGCATCGGAATGACGGATGACGAGGAAATTGGGTTTTTCCTGAAACGTGCCCGAGTAGCTCAACAAACTTTTGGTGATTACAATTATCACTTGGATCGTTATTCGCGAATCTTAGGATTCTAAAAAAATATCAGTGGTTAGTGGTCAATGGTGAATATTGTTTTACTATTAATTATTGATGTTACGCAGTTGCTCTAAGATGTACTACCTTAATTGCTAAATTGTTCCGCAATGCATCGCGGAACAATTTAACAATGTAGCCATATAACCATAGAAATATACATGGACATTGAAAGATTGCGTAACGTTTGTTAATCACTTATCATTACAATAATGAACAAAACTACCCCTGTATTGATTATCGGCGCTGGGCCAGCTGGATTGGCCGTAGCGGGTCGCCTACGCAAGCTCGATATTCCTTTTGAAATCGTAGAACGCACCGATAAAATTGCCTGGTCGTGGCATAATCATTACGACCGCTTAAGTTTGCACACGGTTAAGCAACTTTCGGCTCTGCCTCACCTTCCTTTTCCTGAAAACTATCCCTTGTATGTGCCCCGACTCGATTTGGTCAAATACTACGAGAACTACGCAACGCACTTCAATATCAAGCCTCATTTCAATACCATAGTACACAATATTACCAAGAATAAGCAAGGAGAATGGATTGTCTCTACCGAGGATGGGCCAACTTTTCAGACTCAGCATGTGGTAGTAGCTACTGGTGTCAATCGAGTACCGCACCAACCCAAGTGGAAAGGGCAAGAAGATTTTAATGGAACCATTACTCATAGTCGTCATTACAAAAACCCTGAGCCTTTTAAGGGAGGCAAAACCTTGATTATAGGCATGGGAAATACTGGGGCGGAACTAGCCTTGGACTTGAGCGAACACGAAGTGAAAACCTGGATTTCGGTACGGAGCCCGCTCAATGTGGTGCCACGAGACGTGAATGGACGCCCGGTACAAGTAACCAGTAAAAAATTGGCCAAGATTCCTTTCGGCATTGGCGACTTGCTGGGTTCTATGATTCGCAAATTCATCATTGGTGATTTAAGCAAGTATGGTATTCCGATGTCTAAAATGCACCCTGCCAAACAACTACGCGAAACTGGCAAAACCCCTGTGATTGATTTGGGAACGGTAGCCCATATCAAGGCTGGGAAAATTAAAATATTGCCTGATATTGCTGGTTTTTATGAAGAAGGAGTCACCACCAAAGATGGCCAAAACCATCCTTTTGACCACGTAATCGTGTGTACGGGCTATCGAGCCAAAATCGAAGACTTTATAGAGAATGTGGCCCCTTTGCTAGACAAATATCAGGTGCCCAAAGCCCCTGTGATTGAAGATGCGCAATACGAAGGTTTGTACTTTGTAGGCTTTGATAACTATAAGTTGGGAGGCATTTTAGGTACTATTTACAACGACTCTGAAGCGATCGCTAAGCGAATTAAGGAAACTTTGGAGGTGGAAGTTTAAGAAACAATTAAGTGTAACTGAGCTTCAGAGTTATTCTTCGTTTGAGCGTAGCGGAAACTAAGAATAATTCCTGTCTGCCAGTTTATAACTGGCTTTGCGCTCGCAAGCTTCGTTTTTAAGAAATAATTGATTTTGGCCAAGCCAGGCAAGTTACAAACTTGCCATTTCATTGACTTTCCTTAGTTTCCGCTTTGCTCAAACTAAGGGGAACTGGGATTTCTTGGTTTTGGGCAATGAAGTATATGGAGGTACCCGACCTTGGGATGAATATCGGGGAAGAAGCAAAAACTAAATACTTAAGGAATATAGAAGGTGGTTTGTAAAGATCACAAAACCTTGTTTTTTCTTGCAAACCGCTTTATCAAGGGTTTTTACTGCCAATCTCTGATAAATCCTATTGTACGCTCTCGATAAAAAACATTATTTTTCTTGCATATCACTTACAAATGCTTTTCTTTGCTTTCAGATATGAGAATTTTACAATTCTGCCCGGCAAGAATAGGTTTAAATTTTTGGCAGAATACTAGCTATGGGGGTCTAGTCCAATTAGGCGTTATCTAGGCAACATCAGCAATATCTCCTCTCTCAGGCAAATCACAGGAGGTATATTTCTTCCCCCACCTTATTACACAAATATCAGGGATATCATCATTTTTTTTGAAAACAGGCCATTTATTCAATGGAATAAGTGCGTGTGATTGGGAGCTGTTTAAAATTTAAGCAGTTTTTAATAAGCGATTGACAAAACCTAAGGTAAGGCACATACTGGTTTGGGTCAATGCGCTAACCCTAAAACTTTGGCGATTTTGAAGCTGGATTTTAGAGGAATGGCACCACTATGCCTAAGTTGCAAAAATGATAAAAGATGTCTCAAAAGCAAATAACAGAACCTGAGTACTCTGTAAGCGAAGTAAATTGTTGATGGTTTCGAGTTTATTTTGTTCGGTGATGATCTTTCAAAAATAGAACGTAGCCAAAGCTACGTGAGGTTTTTTAAGAGAACCGAGCTTGCGAGCTCAACGCAGTTAAATCAACGAGCGAAAGAAGCCGAAAAAATCATAAGGTATTTGGTTTACGGAGTACATAGCTCAACCCAATAAATAATTATTAAAGTTTACACAATGAATTATATTAACACTTATTTTAAACAAGGTAAATTAACATTTGCCATTGCATTTGCATTTTTATGGGCGTTTAATGTAAATGCTCAAGACGAATTACCTCGGCATTACAAAAAATATGAAATGTCGCTCAAGGCCAATGGCGCCCAAAGAGGAGCCAAGCCAGTGTCTTACACCATCACCGAAGAGGGTGCTACTTGGTTACGATTGTTTTTTAGCAACATTAACCTTGGAAACAGTAGCTCGGTAACCATTACTTCTAATTTGGACGGCTCTAGCCAAACCTTAGATGCCCAAAGCATCAAAGCTTGGAATGCGGCCAGTGCTTACTTCAACGGAAACAGTGTAACCGTAACGTTGAACGCGTCTTCTCGCGACAAAGCAGTAGGAGTAGACGTGGTAGAACTTGGTGTGGGTGAACTTGCCCCTAGCACTCGTTCTCAGTGTGGTTCAGTAGACAACCGTACTTCTTCTAACGATGCCGCTATCGGACGTATCGTGCCAATTGGTTGTACTGGTTGGATCATTACCAATGGTAAGTTGGTAACTGCTGGACACTGTACTGGAAGCCGCGCGCAAATCTTAGAATTTAACGTACCTCAGTCTAACTCAAATGGTAGCATTGTACACCCTGCCGTAAGACACCAATATCCAATTGGAAATTTCGTGACTCCTTATGTAAGAGGACGGCCCGAAACTGACTGGGCAGTATTTACTGCCAGTGCTAATAGCCAAACTGGATTAACCCCTATTCAAGCGCAAAACAAGTCTTACAACGTAGTACAAAGTGCTCCTGGAAGCAGCATTACGATTACTGGATACGGAGTAGATACTGGTAGCGATAACCAAACGCAACAAACTCACACAGGTCCTACTGCATCGGTAAACAACACTTTTGTAAGATACCAAACCGATACTGAAGGGGGTAACTCTGGTAGCCCAATCATTGATGCGGCTAGTGGTAACGCCGTAGGAGTACACGCTTATGGCGGATGTCGTACCAGCGGAACTGGTAGCAACTACGGAGCGCGCGCTACTATTTCAGCTTTCTGGAATGCAATGGGACTAGGCAACACACCTCCTCCTACTTGTACTACCTTGGATTTCAACGACTTCAGCATCAATTCATTCTCTAATCAAGATGCGGCGGGTAACTTCTCTATCACCAATGGTGGAAGCTCTTTGGTATTGACAAACAACACCTGGAAATACATCCCATTGAACTACAATGTGACTTCTAACACTGTGATCGAGTTTCAGTTTAGCAGTACATCACAAGGTGAGATTCACGGAGTAGGTTTCGAAAACGACAACTCATTGACTTCTTCACGCTACTTCCGAGTATATGGTACGCAAAACTACGGCGTGGGCAACTATGACAACTACAGCAGTGGCACCAGAACTTATGTGATTCCAGTAGGAAACTTCTACACTGGTAGCGCCGATAGATTGGTATTTATCAACGACAAAGACGCAGGAAGCAGTGGTAACAACTCTACCTTTAGCAATGTAAAAATCTACGAAGGTTCTTGTGGTTCTTCTTCAGCGGCTAACTTGCGTCAAGCAAATGTAGTTGAAGAAATGATTTTGGGTAATGAGCCTGAAACGATGTTGAACAACGTAACTGTAGGTTCTAACTTGGCTAGTGGGGAAGTAACCGTAAAATTGGGTGTAGGAAATACTACGGCCAAAGCGACTATTTTCAACTTGATGGGACAGCCTAAAGGTACTTTAACTTTGAATTCTGGTCTTAATAAAGTAGCCACTGATAAGTTACATTTACCAACTGGAGTTTACTTGATCAAAATTGAGCGTAACGGAGAGTCTATCACCCAA
>DMXI01000517.1 GCA_003483885.1 Microscillaceae bacterium | reverse complement strand
TTTACATTTTTAATTTAAAAAAGCTTTTCACTTAAACAATTACTCTCCTACCATCACAAACGCTCCCCAATAATAAGGATGCTTGTATTCTTGACGAATCTGTTGTTGTGCTTTTTGAAAAGCATCCCGTTTGTTACCAGATTTGAGCCATTCGGCATAAAAAGCATTCATCAGCTTTTGGGTGGCCTCATCGCTTACTTTCCACAAACTCATCAAAATGGTACGGGCCCCCGCAATTTTTAGGGCACGCTGTAAACCATATACTCCTTCGCCACTTTGTACCTTTCCGAGTCCAGTTTCGCAAGCCGAAAGCACCACCAAATCGGTTTGATCCAATTGCAAGTTCATAGCCTCATAGGCAGTAAGCACCCCATCGTCGGAGTTGGGTTTTTCGGCAGCATTAAAATAATCAGTCACCCCTGCCAAGATCAAACCCGAACGCAACATAGGGTCATTATCGCCCTCATTGTCATTTTTTTTCTTCTTTTTACTGGGTTTAATTTTTACCCCACGTGAATCGCTTTGTTGGTCGCTCAAAGAAGGAATAAAGAAGCCGTGGGTAGCAATGTGTAAGATGTCAGGGTTATTAACTGTCTTCAGGCTGTCTTCCCGCGCCTTGAGACCTAAATGGATAGTCGTACGCCAGCTTTTTTTACTTAATACTTTATTGATACCTTCTACCTCTATTTGGGTGCCAGGTAAATCGCTAAAGTAAGCGTGCTTGAGCCAAGTATCAGTTTGCTCATCCAGGTTGGTTTTTTTAGTACTAGCTCTTATGGCGCTCTTGGGATTTATATGATAGGTAGGATGTCCCAGGAGTACTGCTTGCTTGTTGTTGGTATTGCGTGTGCCGTATTCCAGCAAGTCACGCGTGTTAGTAACCATCGCAATCTCTATTTCATCAATCACAAACTTGCCCGTATTGGGGTCAGTCATCGTATTCAAATTCACTTGATTGTAGACGCCATCGGGAGAAATATAGACCTTTTTTATTCCTTTAAGCGATTGCTTCAAAGGACTCCAAAACTTATTATAAGAGTATCGATCCACTCTTCGGAATTTAACCGCGTTTTTGTAGTAAGCCACATATTTGCTTTCCAGATCTTTTCCTCCACGAATGGTTAAAAACTCTGGGTGATTTTTGGTATCGGGCTTTACAATCAATACACTGTAATAGATACTATCTTTGAGCGTTTTGAGGCGAATCATTTCTATGGCGGCTTCTCCTGGTTTCAAACGCTTTTGCACGTCTTTCCAGGTCGGAAGCGATGGGTTGTAGGCCCCTTTAAAGCCCTCAGCTCTAGAGGATAGCGCCCTCTCTAAACGATTGGCCTGAATTTCCAGGTCCTTGACCTTGATGCCTTTACGGGTTAATTCGGCTTGCCCCAAGTTGTACAAGTTAGAAATTTGCTCTCTAATCTTTTGCCATTGGTTGTATTGATTGATCAATGCTTGATTGCCACTGGCCATAATACGTCGCCTTACCTTGGTAGTAGAGTTCAGGATCAAGGCCTTGGTGGCCAATTGTAGGTTATAAGCTTCGCCCAAAATAGGTAAATTGGTTTGGCCTTTGGCAGCACGTAATCCAGAAGAGTTGAAAGCAAAGCGCATAAAACCATCAATAAAACGCTTGTTTACCTGATAAAACTGTTTCTTTTCTTCTTCGCTGAGTGCCGAAAAAGTTTTATCAATCTGATTCAGTACAATTTTTACAGCTTGAGTAAAATACTGATCAGCTTCCGTGAATTTATTTCGGGCTTCATAAAAAGCAGCAAGGTTGGCTAAGGTCATGCCATAGTCTGGATGGTTTTCTCCAAGACGCTCTTTAAAAATATCTACTGTTTGTTTGTAAGCCTGTTCTGCTTCTTCCATTTTGCCAGCTTCTTCATAAAACACTGCCAAATTGTTGAGAGAAGCTGCGTAGGCTGGATGTTTATTCCCCAATACTACCCCTCGTATTTCAAGCGCCTTTATGTAAAACTCCTCGGCTTTTTCGCGATTTCCTTCACTACGAAACATACTGGCCAGATTGTCCAGCGATACGGCATAGTCTGGATGGTTTTCGCCTAGTTCAGTTTTGCGAATTTCCAAGGCTTGCTCATATAATTTACGTGCTTCTTTGTTTTTGCCCTGCCTGCGATAAAGACCCGCCAGGTCATTGAGAGATACAGCATATTCAAAATGATTGACACCTAAGATCTGTTTTCGGATATTTAAAGCCTGGGTATAGTATTTTTCAGCGTCATTGTATCGCCCCATTACTTTATACAGGTTACCCATATCGTTGAGGGTTACCGAATAAGCGTAAGAATTCACCCCAAGTTTGGCTTTTCGAATGTCCCGGGCTTTTTCAAAACTTTGTTCCGACTCCACATATTTACCCATTGCTTTAAAAACCACTCCCAAGTCGTGTAAAGCGGTGGCGTATTGAGGACTATTAGATCCTCTGATTTTCTTGGCTATGCGTAGTGCTTCCTGATAATTGGTTACCGCCTCCTGATACCTTCCTGATTGTTCGTACAACTTGCCCGATTCGTTAAGCGTAATGGCGTATATCTCGCTGTCTTTACCATATTTGTCTAAGCTCAGTTTACGGGCTACCTGATACAAAGAATCAGCCGCTGTATACGCACCAGATTCGGCATAAGATGCCGCCAGAGAATTTACAAAATGAACATAGCTTTCATCCCGGCGAGGATAGAGTTTCAACCCTTTACTAAACCGGATTTTGGCTTCTTCTACTTTTCCTTGTTGGTAAAAAAAGCCACCCAAGTTGCGTAAAATATTGGCATATATTCTAGGCATTTTTTGGAGAAAAGTACTGTTCTTTTCTAACTGAAGCATGAGCTGATAAGCACTGTCTATTTTATTGTCATCTGCCAAATAAGTCATAGCCAGGTTATAAGAAGTCAACAAATAGTCGCGATGGTTGGTGCCCAATGTTTTAGCACGAGCGGCTAATACTTGCTTGTAGGTTTCCTGGGCTTCCTGTAAACGATTGGCTTCGTCATACATTTCCCCCAAACTATTGAGCGTGGTCAAGTATTCTTTGTGCAATTTCCCTTGAATTTTTTCTTGTTCGATCAACGCCGTTTTATAGTATTTTTCAGCGTCGCTGATGCGTTTCATAGCCCGATAGATATTAGCTAAGTTGCGAATGGTAGTAACCACCGCCAGTTTATCGTTGCCTTTTTGGCGAATATTGAGGGCTTTTTGACAATTATCCAGCGCAACATTGAGCTGGCCTAGCTTAAAATAAAGCTTGGCCAAATCATTGAGCGACTCGGCATATTTGGGGTGATTCGTTCCCAACGCTTTTTGTCGAATCTGCTGGGCCTGCTGCATCAAGGTTTTAGCTTTAGGATAGTCCTCTTTCACCTCGTGAAACTTCCCAAAATCGTGTAATGCCTGGGCATAATCAGGATGATCCTCTCCCACATCTTTTTTTAATGCTTCAATGGCTTCTTGATATAGTTTTTCGGCAGCAGCATAATTGTCTTGAATCTCTTTAAGGATGGCATAACTTACCAAAAAACGGCCATAAAGTGGGCTTTTAGTCGCTTTGAGCAATTGAGTTGTTTCATCATACAATGGCCCTGCTTCCTGGTATTTACCAATGGCAAAATAGATCTCGGCAAGGTTGCCTACGGCACGTATGTAGTTAGAGTTGCCATTGTTGACTGTAGTCTTGTAGGTTTGCCAAATTTGCTTAAAGAGCGGTTCTGCTTTGGGGTAATTGCCTTGTTGAGAATATAAAAAAGCGAGTCTTTCCAGGGTAACAAGATATTCGGGGCTTTTATCTCCTACAAGTTCTTTTTGAAGCGTAAGCGCCTGTTGATAGTACTGTTCTGATTCTTTGAACTTGCCAAGACTAAAATTCAAATTAGCTAAATTGTATAAAGTAAGCGCGTATTCCTTGCTTTTGTCCAGGCCTGCATTTTTTTGTGCTTCCAGAATTTGGTTGTATAGGTTAGCCGCTTTTTCTGCTTTTTGAGAGGCGTAGTAGAGAGTCGCCAGTTTTCGTTGGGTTTTAAAGTAGCTAGGGTCTTTTTCACCAACGGCTATTTTGCGTACGGCAAGGCACTTTTCGTATAGTTTTTCGGCTTTATCAAATTGACGATCTGCCTGATAAAACCCCGCCACGCTATAGTAAAAAGATCCCAGATTTTTAGAATCTTTGCCCAGCACTTTTTCTGCATCAGGCAGCATTTCTTCTGATAATTTAATGGCTGTTTTGTAATCCTTTTTTTGTGAAGCAGCTACAATATCATTGTAGAGTTTCTGATAGTCTTTTTGAGCTTGAGAGGCAAAGCTTATTCCCAAAAATAAGGCTGCAATCAAGATAGCCCTTATGTGCATCATAATGTCTATTGGTTTGTATAACTATTGAGTACTATAATAGTGTATTGATTGTAATGGTATCTTAGTAAAAATGTTATTATGAACCTAACCTTTGAAATTGGGCTAGGGTTTAATGACTCAAAGAACGATAGGAGTGGTTAGTTTGTTGATGACGAAATTAATAAGAGTATGTTTAAATTTTGTCTTCAAAGTTAAAAATGATGAATTTTTCGTATTGATGCAGCACATTCCGACTTGTCGGGATTTAGGAATTTAAGGGAATAGCCAAAGCTATTGCCGCAAAAATTGCTAAACCGAGGCTACAGCTCCGCTGTGCAGAGCTCACCAAAGGTAAATCAGTGCGGAAAAGTCGCGTTTTTAGCTCAGATTATAATTTTTAAACATACTCTAGTTTCACCAGTAAGATAAAGATTATCAAACAGATTTATTTGTATATAAAACCTGTTTTTTGAAGGCTTGGTATAAAAAAAATTACCCCTTATCTAACTTAACATCCATTTAACAGCGCACCTTTTAAAAACCCTGTAATTTTACTCACAATTATTGACTGGATACTGTCCAAAAACACAATTTTAGGAACAAGCAGCAAAACCAAATACTCATGCAATTACATCAAATCGATTTTGCCGATACCAAACTATTTTCCCAAACCTTTATAGATTATATTACCGAAAACGATACCCTCAAAGAATTTTATCATCAATCTCCCTCAATTGATAACTTCGCCCAACAGATAGCCCTTAAAAAAACATTCCCCAAAGCTACAAGAACGGTTTTACACCAAGTAGTAACCGAACAATACAAGGCAATTGAGACTGCACCCCAAGCACAAATTGACGCTTTATTAGACGAAAATACTTTTACAGTAACTACTGGACATCAGCTCAATTTATTTACTGGTCCTTTATATTTTGTGTACAAAATAGCCGCGGCTATCAATACTGCAAAAGCGCTCAAAGAAAAGTACCCTGACTACAATTTTGTACCAGTATATTGGATGGCTACCGAAGACCACGATTTTGAAGAAATCAATCATTTTCATTTGTTTGGTAAAACGCATACCTGGGAAACAAGCCAAACTGGGGCAGTAGGTAGGTTTACCCCTGATGGATTGCAGTCAATTTTTGAAGAGATCAACGAAGCTCCTGAGATTTTCAGAAAAGCATATTTAGAGCAACCATCCCTAGCCGAAGCCACACGCTATCTGGTACATCACCTGTTTGCAGATACTGGACTTATCGTGTTCGACGCCGATCATCCCGCTTTGAAAAGTGTATATCAAGAAGTCATTAAAGCAGAAGTATTGAATCCAGCTTCATTTGAGATCGTTTCTAAAACGAGCGAAAAACTGAATGCTCTTCATTATAAAACCCAGGTTACTCCCCGGGAAATCAATTTCTTTTACCTCGAGGAAGGGGTACGCCAACGAATTGTTCATAACGATAATCACTTTGAAGTGCTGGGCACTGATTTAAAGTTTTCGTCAGAGGAAATGGCCAAACTTATCGAAGAGCACCCAGAGCGATTTAGCCCCAATGTTATTCTGAGGCCATTGTACCAAGAGTGGATATTGCCAAACCTGAGTTATATAGGAGGGCCAAGCGAATTGGTGTACTGGTTACAACTCAAAGGAGTGTTTGAGCATTATCAGGTGCCTTTCCCGATGCTTCAGCCTCGTAATTTTGTGCTTTTTGTGAATAAGCCAAGCGTTAAGAAATTCAATAAGTTGCATTTGAGCATTCAAGATTTATTTCTGGACGAAGTAACACTCCGCAAAAACTTTGTATTGGCCAATTCAGAAAATGAAATTACCCTGGAACAAGAAACCGAAGGACTTAATCAACTATTTGAGCGACTCGTACAAAAAAGCCAAGATGTAGATAAGTCGCTAGAAGGCTTTATCAAGTCTGAACACCAAAAAGCACTGAAATCATTGGGTAATATTGAAAAAAGATTGAAAAAATCAGAAGAGCGTAAAATGGAAACTGAGGTAAACCAGCTCATCAAGCTCAAAGAAAAACTGTTTCCAAATGGGGCGCCTCAAGAACGATATGAGAACTTACTCAATTTTTATATTAACAATCCAGCCTTTATAAGTCAGATTTTGGAAAAACTAAACCCTTTTGGTTTTCGTATGAATGTGTTAATGGAAGAAGTGTAGGGTCAAAGGCCCTTGCCTACCCAACTATTTGAATTATTATATTTGATCTAAAAACTCAAGCTGCTGCTATAAATTTATTCAACCAAGTAAAATTTTTTATAGTAGAATGAGTTATAAAATAAAATCTTGTGAAGGTTTACTTTTAACTTTAAAAAACTAGCAGGATATGGAGGTTTTTCAAAAAATATCCTACATTTGTATGTAAGGTTTTTGCCTATACTGTTTGTTATTTTTCGTAAAGGGCACTCACAAACAATTATTATTTTACTTTTAACATTAAGAAAACTAAAGCGTTTTTGACATAATTCTACTAAAAAACCAAAATTATTATGATGGTCTTAAATCTAATTCTGTCGTTTTTTTTATCGTTTACCAACGTTACGCCAACCCCCGTAAAACCGATGGCTTGTAATACTAAGGCATTTACTGATCAGGTAATCAAAAAATTGCCCAAAGGTTTTACCTTCTTAAAGGCTTACCCAGTAGACGGCAGACAAGGGCAAAGAAAATTCATTAAATACTCTTACATTTTCAGTAAAAATTCAACCTACACTGTAAGACTAAAAAACAGTAACCCAAAAAACGTAGGGTTTATTGTCTCTATCATGAACTCTCGTAGAAAAAAGATTGTATCAAGCTACGCCAGAGGTAGATATTATGGTGGTTTGAACTACAAATGTAGTGCGACAGGTATATACTACATTACATTCCAGTTTGACGGAAAAGGAGATTATTGTGGTGGAGGTGTATTAGCCTTCAAACGCTAATTAATCTTAATCAATAAAAATTAAGGAAGGCTTTCTAAATGATTGAATTTGGAAAGTCTTTTTTATGACCGATCTCACATTAACAAAACAAGCAAACCTATGATTTTTAGTTTTTTACTTACTTCATTAATGGCTTGGTTCACCCCAACACCCACTCCTGTAAATCCTACAGCCTGTCAGGCCAAACAAATGGTTCGTAAAGGCATTGGCACTATTCCCCGAGGTTTTACTTTCTTGAAAGGTTACCCAGTGGATGGAAAAAGTGGCAAGAAAAAGAGGGTAGAGTATTCTTATATTTTGAGTAGAAACTCTAAGTATCTCATCACATTAGCCACTCGCAACAATAAGAGCGAAGGATTGAAAATCACCTTGCTAAATGCCAGAAAAAAAGCCATCGCGAGTAGTTATGTAGATGGCAAGTACTATGACGGGATTCAGTATACCTGTCAAAAAACCGGCCTTTACTACATTCGCTTTACTTATGATACCAAAAAGACCAAAAGTTATTGCTCAGGAGGTGTTTTAAGTTTTAGAAGATAATTTCATTAGATAAAAGCACATCTGATAAAGGGTGGAGAGTGATTAATTCTCCACCTTTTTGTCTTTAATAGCCAACTGTCCACAAGCCGCATCAATATCTTTTCCTCTACTACGCCTCACTTTTACGATCACCCCTTTGTTTTCCAAGTACTTTGCAAATTTATCCAGCTTATCTTCTTTGGTATTTACAAAATCAGCCTCGGCAATGGGATTGTACTCTATGATATTTACCTTACAGGGTAAATGTTTAGTAAATCGGTATAGTTCTTCGGCATCTTGTAACGAATCGTTAAAGTTATTGAATACGATATACTCGTAGGTGACCCGGTTTTTTGTTTTTTGATAATAATACTTGAGTGCTTCTCTCAGGGCATCCAATGAGTTATTTTCATTGATGGGCATAATTTCGTTTCGCTTCACGTCATTGGCAGCGTGCAGCGATAGCGCCAAGTTGAATTTTACCTGATCATCGCCCAGTTTTTTGATCATTTTGGCAATGCCCGCCGTAGAAACCGTAATTCGCTTGGGAGACATATTCAAACCTTGTGGAGAGGTAATGTACTCTACCGATTTTAGCACATTGTTGTAGTTAAGCAAGGGTTCGCCCATGCCCATATATACAATATTGCTCAAGGGTTGTTGGTAATGGTTCTCGGCTTGTTGAGCAATGGCCACTACCTGGTCATAAATCTCACCTGGTTCTAAGTTGCGTTTGCGAGGCATATACCCAGTAGCGCAAAACTTACAAGTCAGTGAGCAACCTACCTGTGACGAAACACAGGCTGTCATCCGTTCCTTGGCTGGAATTAGTACTCCCTCGATTACATGATTGTCAAAAAGCTTGAAGGTAGATTTAATGGTTTGATCTTCACTTACTTGCTGCTGATCTATTGCCAAAGCCGTAATCACAAAGTGCTCTTCCAGCATTTGGCGCAACGAAAGCGATAAGTTTGTCATGGCCTCGAAACTATGTGCTGATTTTTGCCAGAGCCAGGCATAAATTTGCTTGGCTCGAAAAGCCTTCTCTCCTTTACTTTCTAAAAAGCGGGTAATGTCTTCCAGAGATAATTTTCTTATATCTTGTTTTTGGCTAACTGTTGCCATTGGTAGTGTCTTTAAATGTTTAAATAAGAATTGTCGCTGAGGTTATCTGACTAATTCCTGATCTTTACAAAATGCAAAGTTCTGCAAGTTTAAGGTGATAACCAAATTGCGGGCGGTATATGCTCATAAACAAAGTTTACAAAAAAATAATACCTTGAAACTACCCTGCTAAACTACCCTGTGCGTAATTTGGTTTTTTATTAAATTCATTGCCATGACAAAAAGAACATTTTATAAAGCCTATTTACCAGTAGTGTACCTGACCGCAGTTTTATGGCTGGGGGTATTGACGCAAGCCAGTGCCCAACACTACATCAAAATAAAGAATACTAAACACCTATATCGTTTTTTTGAGCGTACTCCTGATCGCATCCCAATGATCAGCGCTCATAGGGGAGGACCCACTAAAGGATATCCAGAGAACTGTATTGCTACTTTTGAGCAGGTGCTTCGCAAGCACCCAGCATTGATAGAATGCGACGTGAGACAAACCCGTGATAATCGCCTAGTAATGATGCACGACCGAACGTTGAACCGAACCACCAATGGGGAGGGACGTGTATCTGAAAAAACTTGGGCAGACCTGAAAAACCTTCGATTGAAAGACAATGCGGGTAATCTGACCTCTTACAAAATTCCTACTTTCAAAGAAGTGTTGGAATGGACTAAAGGCAAAACTATTTTAACCCTGGATATCAAAAGAGGGGTTAGTGCAAAATTGGTAGTGGATGCCATTCGTGAAACGCGTAGTCAAAGCTATGTGGCCATTATTGTGTATAACCTGAAGGATGCCCTCAAGTTTCATAAGTTAGCACCTAAACTCATGCTGTCGGTATCGGTACGCAATGAGGCCGATGTAGACGCTTTGAAGAAATCGGGGATACCGTTACGACAAGTGATGTGTTTTGCTGGGGTAGGACGTTACGAAAAAAAAGAAAGTGGTGAATATCGTCTAAAAATCAAGCGTGGCTTGATAGCAATGTTGCACAAACTTAAAATGTATGCTACGGTAGGTACTATGCGTAGCATTGACCGAGCTGGAAAGCAAAATATCAAGGTTTTCAAGAAAATACTCACCGATTTTGGTGGGGATATCTTAGCTACAGATGAGCCCGAAGCTGCTTATGAGGCTGTAAAGTTGGCATCGCCTGCTAAAAGTAGTAAGACAAAGTATTTTAAGAAATAATGTATTGGTAGATATATAAATACCGACTATGGAAAGTGATTTTCATAGTCGGTATTTTATTTTTATAGTGTCTGTTGAGACCTGAAACTAGTACTCCGGAAACTAAATACCTACTACACTCTTCGGCTTCTTTTGCCCTCTGGCTTCTCTTAAAAAATATCGCGTAGCTATGGCTATGCTCAATTTTTGAAGATCGTCAAAGAACAAAATAAACCCGAATTAATGTATCATTTACTTAGCTCCCAGAGTACTAGTCGTGAGATACTTTACAATTGGGTAGTAACTTTTGAATCGCTTTGGCTTGTTTTAGTGGAATATCGGTGCCACGTAAGTCTAAAAACCGTAACTTGGTAAGCTTTTTCATAGCATCCAGGTATAGTATTTTTAAGTTTGGATTGGCTCCAACGTACAAATATTCCAGCTCTGAAAGCTCACCAATTTGAGCGGTAATTTCGGTAAAACGATTGGCTCTCAAATCCAATAATTTTAGATGCTTAAAAGTAAAGACCACTTCTGGAATATCCTTAAATCTATTGCCACTAATGTGTAAAAACTGCATGTTTTTGCAAACTTTTAGGGCAGAGGGTAAATCGGTCAAAGCCTCATTTTTTACATACAAGTATTGTAAGTTTTTTAGCGTATCTACAAAAACAGGCACCTCATCTACCTTTCCATGAATTCCTCCCGAGCTCCTAAGCATGAGCTTATAAACTTCTTTGTATTTTCTAATAGTACTGGCCCCAAGGTGGGTATAAATCCTTTGTTTTTTGATTTCCTTTTCGGTAAAAAGCTTGGCGTACTCAAAAGGTTTGGGCTTTTCTTTTTGGGCATAAGCCGACGAAGTAATGAACCCTGCCAAACCAATGAGTAGAATGAATAACTTAGTGTATTTTTTCATAGTTTTTTACTTTATTTTGTGCAAAGTAATCAAATAGGATATTTAGAACAAAACGTTCAACCAATCTGATTAGGTATTTGTTAGAGGTACAACTTATTTGTTAAAAAGAGAAGTCAAGGTGGCTTCAGAAACAAAAACTTCAAACTACAACAAATGATAGATTTAAGAAGCGATACGGTAACTAAACCAACTCCGGCCATGCTAGAGGCGATGCTTGCAGCACAGGTGGGAGACGATGTGTATGACGAAGACGAAACGGTGAATGCTTTGCAAGCCAAGGTAGCGGCTATGTTTGGGATGGAAGATGCATTGTTTTGCCCATCGGGAACAATGACAAACCAAATAGCCATGCGCATCATTACTGAGCCACAAGACGAGGTGATCTGTTATAAAGGTGCTCATATATATAAATATGAGGGAGGTGGGCTAGCATACAATTCCCAAGTAAGTACCCGCACTATCAAGGTGGGTGATGGTATTTTGAAACCCACTGATGTGAGCGCTAATATTAACCCTGATAATATTCATTATCCTCGTACTAGTGTAGCAGCACTGGAAAACTCAGTCAATAGGGCAGGAGGAACTTGCTATACTTTACAAGAAATTGCTGATGTAACCCAAGAAGCGCGCAAACACCAGCTTAAAACGCACTTGGATGGAGCCAGGGTATTTAATGCTTTGGTAGCCAAAGGCGACAAGGCTCAAGAATACGGACAGCATTTTGATACCATTTCGGTGTGTTTGTCTAAAGGGTTGGGGTGCCCTATTGGGTCGTTAGTGATTGGAAGTAAGGCATTGATGAAAAAAGCCAAACGCAGCCGCAAAGTATTGGGAGGGGCCATGCGTCAGGTAGGGTATTTAGCCGCAGCAGGTATTTATGCGCTGGACCATCACGTAGAACGATTGGCAGAAGACCATCAACGGGCTAAAACGATTGCTGATCGCTTAACTACCAAAAGCTACATAAGCAATTTAGTACCTCCCCAAACCAACATTGTGTTATTTGATTTGCCCAATCAAGACATTGTAGATCGTTTGCTGGCTCACTTGAAAAACCAAGGGATACTAGCAGGAATGATGGATACCCTCACCATGCGTTTTGTAACCCATCTGGATTTTGATGATGATCAACTTACTCAGTTTCTGAAGGCATTGGATTCTTTTGAGGCTTAGGTGCAACCCTTTTAGAGCACCTTAAGGTTTTGAGGTGCTTATTGAACCTTCAAAAGGTGAAATAACTTCTAAAGCTAAAAAGCTTAGCTAATTTTTCCGTATATACTACTTCATCAACCCCGTTTTATCCGATGTATTTATCATCTCATAGATTATTGGTTCCCACTAAACAAGTTCTTTTGTTCAGCCTGTTTGTTTTGGTTCTTCTTGGCTTGAATGTCCAATTACAGGCACAAGCTTTTATAACTACCTGGCAAACTACTACGGCTAATGAGATGGTCATCATTCCAACTTTTTCTGGTCCGGTGTATAATTACAGTGTAGATTGGGGAGATGGTGCTCCATTGTCAACAGGGCAAACCGGAGACGTTGCCCATACCTATACCAATGCTGGAACCTACACAGTACAAATTACTGGAGCTTTTCCAAGAATCTATTTCAATGATGTGAGCTCTTCTTCTGCAAATACCAAAAAAATCCAAAGTATCGAGCAATGGGGAGGTGTTGCCTGGATATCTATGGAAAATGCTTTTGCGGGTTGTACCAATCTAACTTATAATGCTACTGACACGCCCAATTTAAGCGGAGTAACTGATATGAGTAATATGTTTAATGGGTGTATGGCCTTTAATGGAAACATCGGGGGTTGGGATGTAAGCAACATCACCCAAATGAGGGCTATGTTTGCTAATGCAACTGCTTTTAATCAAAATATAGATAATTGGAATGTGAGCAATGTCACCGATATGGGAAGCATGTTTGTCAATGCGAGCGTTTTTAACCAGCCCCTTGGTTCTTGGAACGTCGGCAATGTAGTGGATATGAGTGGCATGTTTCTAAGCGCTGTTGCGTTCAATCAAGACATCAGCTCTTGGAATGTGGAGAATGTTACGAATATGGCGAATATGTTCTTTAATGCAGTAGTCTTTAATCAGCCTATTGGTAACTGGGATATGAGTAAAGTAACTTCTATTGGTTTTATGTTTTCAGGGGCGATTGTATTTAATCAACCCATTGGTAATTGGGACCTGGGGAGTGTGACGAGTATGAACAGTACTTTTGTGAATGCAGAGGTATTTAATCAAGACATTGGTGCTTGGAACGTGAGCAATGTAACCAACATGAATTCGATGTTTCAAAGTGCTTTTGCTTTTAATCAGGATATTAGTAATTGGGATGTAAGTAATGTCACCAATATGGCTTCGATGTTTCAAAGGGCACGCGCTTTTAACCAACCCATTGGTCGTTGGAATGTGGGCAAAGTGACCCTGATGGGTGGAATGTTTAACGAAGCCATTGCTTTTAATCAAGGTTTGAGCGCTTGGGATGTACGTGAAGTGACCGAAATGGATGCAATGTTTGCCGAGGCTAATTCATTTAACCAAAATCTGAATGCTTGGAATGTGAGCAAGGTAACTAGAATGGATTTCATGTTTAGAGGAGCCAGTCTTTTTGACCAAAATTTAGGGAATTGGAATATTTCTCTGGTGACTAATATGACCAGCATGCTCGATAATTCAGGTATGAGTATTCTCAACTATGATAGCACGCTCAATGGTTGGGCTGCTCAAAGTACACAACCCAATGTTACTTTGGGTGTAACCCGTTTGGTTTACTGTTTTGGAGAATCGTCCCGTAATAGCTTGACAAATTCTCCTAACAATTGGACTATTTCAGGCGATACATTAGATTGTAGCAGCGTTACCCCTCCATCAGCGCCTACTAATCCATCCATTAGTTCCTATACTTTTGATGATAACGCAATCACCCTTGTATGGACAGATGATTCCAATAATGAGGATGGTTTTAGAATTGAACGTTCTGCAAACGACACCACAAATTTTGTAGAGATTGGGAAAACTCAATCTAACACTACTACTTTTAATGATCAAAATCTGGTTCAGGAAGTACAATATTTTTATAAAATTGTAGCTTTCAATAGTATTGGAGAGGCATCTACTATAGCCATAAGTACAGTATTGGTAGGACAAAAAGAAAAGTTGATAAACAGGGCTGTTAAAGTTGGGCCAAATCCTGCGAAAGAAGTACTAAATGTAACGTTTTCACACCAAACATTGGGCAAACTACAGTTTAGAATATTGAACCAAATGGGAAAAGTTGTACGTACCTGGACTGAAATGAAACACGCTTATCACTTCCAGAAAGATATTTACATAGCCTATTTGCCTAATGGTACCTATATACTGGAAGTTGCTCTGAACCAACAAAAGGTAATCCGACGATTGATAAAAAAATAGCTTTTGGGTGAGCTCGTACTAGTAGATATTTTGACTAAAGTTGGCCATGTCCTCATCATAGTCGTCAGGCTAAGCAAAACTTATCTCAAAAATTACTTCTTTTCGCCTCGATTCGGTGTCTCTGTCTAGCAGTAAGCATCTTCAAACTTCATTTACTCGAGGTGTCGATCCGCTTGTGAGACACAAACGAAAAATGTCTAGTAGTATGGAATGAGCTATTTCAGCTTGATACGAGGGTCAATAGTAGAATATAAAATATCTACCAAAATATTGATCACCACAAAAATACAAGCGATCAGAATAGTAGCCCCCATTACAATAGGTAAATCGCGTTCTTCTACCGCCTTGATAATGGTATAACCTAGGCCTTTCCAATCAAATACATACTCCACGAAGAAAGTACCAGCCATTAAAGAAGCCAACCAACCCGAAACCGCAGTAATTACTGGATTGAGGGCATTTTTTAGCGCGTGTTTGATAACTACTCGATAAAAAAGTAATCCTTTAGCTTTGGCAGTGCGAATATAGTCTTGCGACATCACATCCAGCATAGAGCTACGAGTAAGCTGTACAATAATGGAGAGTGGGCGTAGTGCTAGCGTAGTGGCAGGTAATATGAGGTTTTTAAGTTGCAATTGAGTGCCATCAATGGTGGTTCGCCAAAGTGACCCAATGTGCTCTAGTCCAGTGTAATCTTTTAGATAATATCCAAAAGTAACAGAAATGATAATCGCCATTACAAACGATGGCGTAGATATGCCTAATACTGAGATCGTTACCAGAAAGTAATCAATGAATGAGTTTTGCCGTAGGGCTGCAAAAATTCCAAAGGTAATTCCAATCAAAGTAGCAAAAAACATAGAAACGATGGCCAGTACCATCGTAGCGCCGATATTTTCACGCAGAATTTCACTTACTTTTTTATTCGTACGATAAGAACGCCTGAGATAAGGAGATTTTAAGACCAATACCCGATCACCCATCGAAATGATGGAGGCATATTTGTATTTTTTCTGATGTTCTTTGGAATCGGTATGCACCGATAGAGGAGAAAGGTCATTTAGATAATAAGCAAACTGTACCGGCAAAGATTTGTCGAGGCCCAAATCTCTGGTGATATTTTCTCGAACTTCCTTGGTGCCATGCTGTCCTGCCAATACTCCTACTGGGTCGCCAGGTAATACATGAAACAAGAAAAAAACGACAAAGATAACCCCCAGGATCACCATGACTCCATAACCAAGTCGCCTTAAAATAAAACCAATCATATATATGCTCTAATAGTGGTGTAAAGCAAGAAGACCACTTAATAAAAAATGTTTTAAAATGGAAGTTTGCTATTAGCTTACAAATATAATAAACCACTGGAAATATAATAGTAATTGGGCGATTTGAAAATTCTTATTCATAAACCTGAATTGGTGGGCAGGTTTTATGGTAAAAGGAAAAGTTACTTGAAAAGATAAATAAGATATGATTTTTTATAAAGAAGTCGTCTCGAATTTTAGGATGTTGCTGAAAACTTGTCCTGTAAGAATCTTGCTTTTGTTCAATAACAAAGTGATTTTCCCCAGCGTACCGGGATTTAGGAATTTGAGGCATAGCCGCGCTACAATGATAAAAAATTGCACATTTAGTAGGCAAAATGATTTATTTGTAATTCATTATTAAAAGTCGAGATGACTTCAAATTGAAAAGTTGTAAATAAAGATTTGCCTTATGTTTATTATTAACCTCACTTATAAAGTTGAATTAACAAAAGTTGACCAGTTTTTAACCGAGCATATTGATTTTTTGAACGAACAATATACATTGGGGAATTTTATTGCTTCTGGCAGAAAAGTGCCAAGAACTGGGGGGATCATATTATCCAATATCAAAGATCAATCAACATTGGAGCAAATTATTGAGAAAGACCCATTTAAGTCGCAAGATTTGGCCGATTATGAGTTAATTCAATTTGTACCCAGCAAAACCAGTGAAGAACTAAATTTCCTGCTGGAATAGTACATATGAATTAGCATAAATTGCATTTTAGATCAGATAAATAAATACCTTAGAAAAAACAGATGCTAACATTATATGAGCAGAGAAGAAAAAATGCAGCTTTCGCTGACGGGTGAAAATAGTCATACCGTAAAAATACCACCAGGGCAGGGGAGTTTCTCTATCGGGAGCATAGGAATGAACGCCAAGAAGTTTGATGTGTTGGTTGAACCTGATTTGCCTATCCATTGGGACTGCTTTAATTCTTTTTTCACAGGAAGTGGAAAGACAAACGAACATCTCTACCCTTATGGTGATTGGCCTCGTTTTTTTTATTACTGGGGCAATGATACCAACTTTATTGCCTGGTCGCAGAAAAGGGCCATTGAAGATTTTACCTGGAGCCCCAATGCACCCATTTCGGCAGATTTTACTGCATCAAACATTGGGAGATTAATTATCAATGCTGAAGCAAGCAAAATAGTGCTAAAGTTAGGAGCACATCGGTTTTTTTGTATTGCAGGAAACCTAGAACAGGTAGAGTTGATTGAAACCGGTAAAATAGATACTCTTTCATTTGTTCCCACAGTTAAGCAAAAAGAACTCACTCCGTATCAATTACCCGTATTTGAAGCCCTTAGCGACATAGATTCTCTAGATATTAAGGTAGATCCGGTAGGCCAACCTTTTGATTGTGAGTGTTTGCTACAATTTAAGAACCTTACTAGCTTGAGTTTATCTGGTAATATGACGAATCTACATTGCTTGACAGAACTACAGAATTTAGAAAGTCTGGCCATTAGATATGCCCCTAATTTAGAAGCACTTCCTACGTTGCAAAGTTGGGAGAAGTTGACTTCGTTTATTGGGTGGAATATTGAAGAAAGTAAAGGTAAGTTACTCAGAAATGAATTAAAGCAATTAGGAAAAGTGCGTGAATTGGCATACTCCTCAGTATCACAATTGAGAAAACCTATTTGGTTTACCACCGAATACGGAATTCCCTTTGACGCCTGGACTGGTAAAAATGCTAAAATCGCGATAAGGACTTACAAAGCAACGGTAAAAAAACTAAAAAAGGCTAAAACAACACAAGAGGTCAAAGAAATACTCACCGAATTTGTGGGTGTTTTCAATGACTTGCCACAAATAGAAACTACCGAACGTGAAGATATTGGAGAGGCGGTGGATCAGTTAAGGCGAGTTCCTACCATTGAAATTGATGCCGAAACCGCAAGTCAATGGTTTGATGCTGTGAGGGATTATTAAAAAAACAGAGGATTAATGTATGGATAAAAAAAGTGTGAGCCTTATTTGACTCACACTATCATAAAACTATCTTTTGGGAATTACTTCGCCAATAACTTCTTCACCTCCTCTATCTTAGGAGTATCGTTATGGTGCCACTTGCCTTTTACAGTACCATCTTGCAATAGCATCAAACCAGGGTTGGCTCTTACCATTGTTTTAAGTACCTTTTTGTCTACAAAGGCATAAGGAACTGCCAATTGAACCTGATGGCGAAACTGCTCTACTTCCTGCTCACCAGCAGCAGTCAACACCATTGGCTGGATTTGCGCCTGTCGCAATGCTTTCACCAGTTCATTGATCTTAGGATAAGCATCTAGCGCTGTTTTGGCTACTTTTTTTCCTTTCTTGGTTTTGGCAATCTCAGGAATGATAATGAAAAACTGCTTTCCAGTAAGGGTTTGGGTAGTAATATCCGCATTTTGGGTGTTAAATACCTTGTAATCAGTGATTTTGGGTTGAGCTTCTGGATTCAATAAGGGTTTATCCAGCTTTACAAACTTGAATTTGGTTGTATCAGAGTATTTTTTCCAGTTTTTGGTAAAATCATCCTTGCCAATTTCTACCTCCTTTTTGGCGGCCAAATCTTTATAAACGTAGACCTCAGGGCCATATTTAAGCTTTTCTTTGGGCTTCATATTTTGAGGCAAACTAGCCCCTACTTTATAAGCTCTAAAATCTTTGATAGGCAAATGGCGAATGGCATAAAGACCCAAGGCAATACAGCCAATGGTAGATAAAATAGAAATAATAGAACCTCCACGAGTAGATAACATTGGAGCGATTCTATTGCGCTGAATCAATAACCACACAATAAGCCCGGTGAGAATGACATCTTTCATAAATGATTGGAAAGGCGTAAGTGGAATAGCATCGCCAAAACAACCGCAGTCTTTTACCTTGTCGAAAAACCAAGAGTAAAAGGTAAGAAAGGTAAAAAAGATAATCAGGACAAACAAAGAGCGAATGGTAGTTTTGGGGCGATGGTGGAGCAACATGTTTACTCCCAGTACTACTTCCATTACGGTAAGTATAACCGCCAAAATAAGGCTAAAGGGTGTTAGAAAGTCCCAAAGTCCGCTTAATGCTCCTAATGTAGGATCAGCCTTAAATACAGTAAAATATTCCTCGAGCTTTATTTCGGTGCCAGCAGGGTCATTGAGCTTGATTAATCCAGAGAAGATAAATAAGCCTCCTACCAAAAAACTAACAAATCTAGTGACGATTTTCATAACGGCGATTTATATTTAGTGATCAACCTTTTTGCACAAAGCATCGATCTCTTTATATTGGGCTTTATACATAAGTCAAATACTTGACAAGCAAAATACTTGAATGGAAACGAAAGGTACAATTTTTTACTCAAAAAAAACACTGAACCTACAAGGGGAACTATTGTCATTGGAGCACCCAGTGATTATGGGGATTTTAAATGTGACCCCTGATTCATTCTACGACGGGGGACAGCATAACTTGCCTGCTCAAATTCTTGAAAGGGCCACCCAGTTATTGGCTGAAGGAGCTAAAATCCTGGACATAGGAGGGTATTCGTCACGTCCGGGAGCAGATAATATTTCAGAAGAGGAAGAAATCGCCCGCGTGGTACCTGCTATTCAAGCCATTAACCAAGCCCATCCCCAGGCCATTCTTTCTATAGATACTTTTCGGGCCCGCGTAGCACAAGCTGCTATAGAGGCAGGCGCTCATATCATCAATGATATTTCGGGAGGAAATTTAGATGCTCAAATGTACGAAACCGTTGCTCGGTTGAAAGTACCCTACATACTCATGCATATGCGAGGAACCCCTCAAACGATGACTCAACTTAGCCAATACGAGCATTTGGTGTATGAAATTCTGCAAGATTTACAACAAAAAGTAGTGCAATTGCAAGCCTTGGGAGTGCATGATATCATTATTGATCCTGGTTTTGGATTTGCCAAAAACATTGCCCAGAATTTCCATTTAATGGAACATTTGGGTGTTCTTCAGGCTTTAGGATTGCCCGTGTTGGCAGGTATATCTCGCAAATCTATGATTTATAAAACCCTCAAAACCACCCCCGACGAAGCCCTGAATGGTACCATTGCCTTGAATACAATCGCCTTGCAAAATGGGGCTAACATTTTGCGGGTACACGATGTAAAAGCGGCTTTTGATGCAATGAAGATGGTAGAAATGTTGAGTGAACATAAAACGATGAACTAACTTATTTGGCTGATATGGATACATTAAAATATCAATTTTCGGCTACAATGACTGAGGCTTATCCTGGTGATATTCGGATTTTTATTTCCAGAATTATTCCCATTCTTATAGATTTTTATGGTTACCCATCTAACTTTGATAAGAATGTAGACCTGGATTGGTTTAATTGGCGGTCTATGTATACTCGACACGAGGAGCGCTTATTAGGAGAAAAGGATAGTCCAAGAGTGGGGTTGGAAAGAAATGTATTTGGCGAGTTACAGTTTACGGATGAATGGGAAGCTTCGAGTTTAGAGTTGTTCGATTTTTGCCCACCCCATATCAAAGACACAGTGTATTTAAGAATAGATTGTGCAGAAAGTTTTTTAGGTACTGATATGGGCACTCATCAGTGTGAAATTCATTTTAAAACCGATACACCTTTGCTATACGAAGTAGTAATGGAAGCCATTGATAAGATTTTCAAGAAGTTTAAAAATGCACATATCAATGTAGCCAGCAAAACGTAGGGAGAGTTACCTTCAAATGCTATGGGTGATAAATGATATAAATTTTGCGCTAAATTGCGTAATGCGTTTAGAATAGTTGGGTATACCGCCCATCCTGTTCTATATTTACAATTGAGTTTTACAATAATATATGATATTTCTGATTTCCATAGGTTTCCTGGACATGAGTTTTGCCGACATTCTGGATATTTTGTTGGTAAGCTTTATCATGTATCAACTCTACAACTTGGTAAAGGGCAGTGTCGCTTCTCGTATTTTATTGGGAGGTATAGCCGTTTATGCGCTTTACTTACTTGTTTCGGCTTCAGGAATGGAAATGCTGAGTACCATTCTGGGGCAATTTATGGGAGTAGGAGTACTGGTGATTATTATCTTGTTTCAACAGGAAATCCGAAAGTTCTTATTGGTGATTGGAAAAGCTACCCCCTTTGGTGAATATAGTTTTTTGAAAAGTATTTGGAGTAAAAACTCCTCTTCAGCAGAAAACAAACAAAAAATTACCGCCGTAGTAGAAGCTTCGCAAGAAATGTCTGCTTCTTTAACGGGTGCATTAATTGTGTTCTCCCGAAGTTCAGAGCTAAAGTTTTACGCTGAATCGGGTGACGAAATAGATGCAACGATTTCTAAACGACTGCTCATCTCCATTTTCCAAAAATTTAGCCCTCTACATGACGGGGCCGTTATTGTAAGTCGCGACGGACGCATTGTAGCTGCACGCTGTATTTTGCCAGTGTCCGAAAACGACGAACTGCCTGCCTCACTAGGTTTACGCCACCGAGCAGCCATTGGCCTTACCGAAATAGCCGATGCTATTGTGGTGGTGGTATCCGAAGAAACTGGGCAAATGTCTATTGTACGTAACGGAAAAATTTATCGCAATTTAGACTCAGAAGAAATGACCCAAAGGCTTACCTTATTGCTAAGTGAAGATGCTGGTGGGGCAGCCAAATCTACTGAAACCGAACAAGACACTTCTGCTGCCACTACCGACGAAGCCTAAACAAGTATCAAGAGCTACTCATTTACCAACCATTACCAAATTATTTATGCTGATTTTTTTAACAGGAATGCCCGGTTCGGGTAAAACGTCTTTTGGGCAAACCCTTGCTCAACAATTGACTTTGCCTATATGGGACATGGATGACCTGATAGAGCAAAAAGCTCAAATGCGCATTCCGACTATTTTTGAACAACAAGGCGAAGGACATTTCAGAGAACTGGAGCGGCAGGTGTTGCATGAAATTATCGAAGATAAATCGGCATCAGCCATTGTGGCTACGGGAGGAGGAGCCCCTTGTTTTTTTGACAATATGGAGCAAATCAACAAGGCGGGAATTAGTATTTATTTAGATACACCTATCTATTTGATTGTAGAGCGAATGTTGCGAAAAACGCAAGACCGTCCATTGTACCAGCAAGCCACTCCTGAAGCTTTGCGCGAAAAACTGACGAAAACCTTTTGGCAACGCAAGAAGTTTTATTGGCAAGCCCAAATTATTCTTAAAACCGAAGAAATGTAATGCATTTTAGCCAAACTTAAACGAATATTGGTAATAGTTAGTTGTTTTTTTGCAAAAATTAGGTAATTAGGGTAATTTTCTAAGTAATAGGCTAAAGAAAAATTCAACACTTCGAAAACTACTTGAGTATGCTGAGTAACTTGCTAAGAAAAACTGGATTGATTACAGGAATATTTTTAATAATTATCCCCCTTGCCAGAGGCCAATCTCAACTCATTGGAGATAGCTGGGCCAAAGTAAATCGTACCAAATCTGGTAAAATTATTTTGACTTATATTGACACACCTGGGTTGGTTTATCGTGATAGAAACGGGAAACTTACTGGAGTTTGTGTAGACATTGTACAACAGTTTGTCAATTATCTCAAGTCTACCCGTGGGGTAAAACGGCTCAACATCCTGGTAAAAGGACGAAGCGATCACTTTCCCATTTTTTTGGCGAATGTAAAAAACGGTCGGGGAGGAGTGTTTGGTTTAGGTAACATCACGATTACTGAGCAACGTAGACAAGAGTTTAATTTTACTCCAGCATTCATTTATAACGTATCAGTGCTGCTTACCCATAAGCGAGTAGCTACCTTGGGTAACTTACAATCTCTGCGACGAAGTTTTGGAAGTATGAAAGCCTACACCATTCGTTCGTCTACCAATGCCAAGCGTATTTTGAACCTGAAGCGAAGATATTTTCCGGGATTAAGAATTATATATCTGCCTTCTAGTATTGAAGTACTCAGAAAAGTTTCCAGCGACCCTCGCTCATTTACTTCTTTAGACTTTAATTATTATGCTTCCGCTATCCGAAGAGGCCTACCCATCAAGCGTCACCCAGTGGGAGACCAAAAAGGTGGTGAAGAGTTTGGTATGATTATGCCCAAAAGCAGCGATTGGTCAGGTATTTGGAACCAATTTTTACGAAGATTTGTAAAAACCACTACCTACAAAAAGATTTTAGTAAAACATTTAGGTTCAGGGGCTTATCGCCTACTGAATGTTTCTAAATAATTATAAAAATACTATCTAAATAGAGCATCTTGAATATTTTCAGGGTGCTTTTTTTGTGAGAATAATTTTTAAGCCACTCCTGGCAAAGCGAAGATTTATAGCGATGTATCAGATTGAAGTATTGTTTGAAGACGAGTCACGAATCATTGATGCTATACAGGTGCTATCAGTATACCTTGATTGTAGTTTAAAAGAACCAAAGCATAAGATACTCCATGTATTGAATAAAGAATATACCTGGATTGACCTCAACTTGCCTAAAACTGCATTTGAAAGGGCTTATTGGGATTTTTTCAATGTAGGATTTCTTCAATGTAGGATTTCTTATTCGCAACATCAAAGACTTGAATGCTCAGCTTGATATAGCATATCTGGAAACTCATTTTGGAGATATGTGGCAAGAAGAACTTGATAACTATTACCTGGAGAAAAGTGGACTCGAGGGAGCGTCTAAGTACCGTATTTATTTAAAAAATCCGCCACGCTTTTGTGTCATCGAAAATGCCCAAGCTAAGGAATACATCGTTCAAAAAATGCTGGAAGCAGGGGTAGAAGTAAGAAATGAAGCTTCTAAGTAACTGGTGTTCATTATTCCAAAAACGCGTAACTTAAGTAAAATTGATCACTCATCATTAGCGCATATGTTTCAGCAAAAATACTTGACTCACCCCGAAGACATCGCTACCTTATTTGTGCAGGCCTTCAACGAACGAGATGCGGTGGCTCTTGCCAACTTATTTACCGAAGATGCGGAATTTGTAAATGTAGTAGGCATTTGGTGGCACGATCGTCAGGCTATTTGGAAAGCCCACGATTATGGTTTACGAACCATTTTTAATAACTCAGTAGTAGAGCTTAGAAAGGTAAAAGTAAAAACAATTACCCCTGAGGTGGCTTTGGTACAAGCCCGTATGAAACTAACCGGGCAAACTCCTCATGCAGGTGTGGTTCATCCCAAAGGTCGCCAGAACATCATTAGTTTTGTAGTCCAAAAAATGTTCGATGGTTGGGTATGTGTATCAGCCCATAATACTGACATCATACCTGGCAAAGAAACCAACATAGTAGATGAGTCAGGGAAAATTACTTCGGTAGACTACAGAAAAAAATAATTGATATTTGTCATTTTTTGGTAAGCAAAGCATTGTTAATATTGAAAAACATTAAAAGTTTTAAATAATAGACCTTACTTACCAAAGCGCGGATTTTGATTCAATTTCCGTGCTTTTTTTATTCGCTCCCCTGCGATAGTGAATCATCCACATTGGGCGGTTTTTCATCCTCTGGCTTCTTTTTCTTCCCACTATCTCCATCCAAGCCGTCTATGGTAAGGTCTTCGGCAAATCCACTGAAATCATCACCTCCACCTGCATCCGCATCTCCGCCACCATCTCCTGAAGCGCTGTCACAGCAACAGCAAGCGGTTCCTTCGCAAGAGCAACAATTACCTGTGCCACAAGAACAGCTTTCGCAGGCACAAGACTCACAACTACATTCACAGCAACCTTCGCCACAGCATTCACAACAGCCGGCATCACAGCATTCATTTTTTACCATCAGGGGTGCTTCCTCTTCCGAAAACACAAAATGATCGGCTATAAAATCAGGCTTATGTTGTATAATTTGTTGCTCCATTTGGCGCAAAGAAGCCCGGAATGCTTGGGCAAAGTTTGGGTGCACCACTTTTTTATCCTCCATATATCGAAGCAGGCTTCTTAAGCGATGGTTTTCCTCGTTAAATTGGTGTTTGATGGTGTAATAAGCTTCATCCCAATGAAGGCCCTGTTGGTTGACTAAGGAAATAATAGGATTGTATTGCTGTTTTTGGCGATCTTTGGTCAAATCTACCAAATGATCGGTCAATAGAATTAATTGGCCACATCCGCGAAACAAGGCAGACATTTTCTCGAGTTTTCGGGGAGGAACTTTGGTATATCGCCCGATTTCTTGTACCATTTGGTAAGACAATTCACCCGATTGGTTAACCAACGCTTCAAAACTGGGAGTACTGGATTGGGTAAGTTGTATATAATCTTGGATTACCTGCTGAAATGTAAGCGGAAGTTTATCAAAAATGGGCTGAGTTTTATGGTCTAAATGACGTCTGAGCAAACCTTTTGCAAAATGTGGACGATCGTAGGCCCAGTCAGTTACTTTGATCCAACCCAGCAATACCGAAAGCTGGGCGGCCTTATCTACCGCGGGATGAAGAGAGATTGCATTTTTTTTGGTAAAACCCATTGCTGGACAGCGAGTTTGGGCTTCTTTTGGGGTAATGGCCTGCGACTTAAAATAAGGTTGTAATGCCAGCAATACTAAAGTGAGCTCATTATTGATAAAGAGAGTATAAGAAACATTATTTTGCTTTCTCAAACTGGAACAAATAGAACAATAATAGTTCTTGTAGGCTTTTTGTGAAGCCGACGGTAAACTACAGGTATGGGGTTTTAGATGGCCTAACATAATATCGAGTATAATTGTAATTTTGGATTAGGTTTTGTTGAGGTAAAATGATCACTTTCTAGTAGGTTCGTACGCACGTTAATAAAGGTAATAATTATTATGGATTATCAATTGAGTTTTTTGAAGGAACAGGATTATCCGCTACTGTTTCAAACTTTCCAGGATGCATTCGCCGATTATATTGTAGATATGAGTGGTATGGACGAGGATAAGCTCTATAATCGTTGGATTAAAAACCACGTGCAGTATCGAGCCTCGGTAGGAGTATGGGACCTACAACAATTAGTAGGCTTTACGATGATCTCTACCGACGTATGGCAAGGAGCTCCTACCGCTTTCAACTCTGCTACAGGAATTATTGAGCGGTATCGCGGCTTAGGGCTTACCCAAAAAATGGTAGAGTTTGTAAAACCAAAGTTGCAAAAAGTAGGCATTCAAAAACTATTTTTAGAAGTAATTCAAGGCAACACCAAGGCCATCAAAGCCTATAAAAAAGCAGGATTTGAAATTGTGCGTAATTTTGATTGTTATAAGTTGGAGCCCGAAAACTACCACGCTCCTGATAGCATCAATGATAACTTAGAAATCAAGGAAGTAGATGTAAACGATATTAAACTTTGTCGAACCTGGTTTGAGTGGCAGCCTTCCTGGGAAAACTCTACCTCGGCAGTATTGCGTATTCCCGATAAAAAAATAATTTTGGGAGGCTTTCTCGAAGGCGATTTGGTTGGATACATCGTGTATTATCCAGCGTTTGGTCAAATTATGCAGCTCTTGGTGGCTCCTTTTCAAAGAAAAGAAAAAGTAGCGACTACGCTGTTAGACCATGTAGTGCAAAAAGTACTTGAACCAACAGAAGGGGTACGTGTACTCAATATTGATACTTCTGACACCCACACGATTGAACTACTCACCAAGGCTGGTTTTGAATACACTGTAGGCCAGTACGAAATGGCGCTGGATATTGCAAACGAAGCATAGTGTTTTGTAGGTCTTTAATTGTATTATTTTGAGATTAACAAATGCTTATGATTTTATTCGGAACGAAGACCCAAGGGTAATCCGTTAGAGATTTAAAATAACTAATACCCATCTCTAATGAAAAAACACTTATTCACATTCGGTCTGATTGTTTGTACTATTTTTACAATACAGGCCCAACACGGAACCTGGGATCAATTACTTAGGAAATATGTATCTTCTACCGGAAGAGTAAATTACCGTGGTTTTAAAGCCGAAAAAAGTAAGTTGAACGGTTATATCAATTATTTGGCTACTGCCCGAGTACCCAACTCAAGAGCGGCTGCCATGGCTTTTTATATCAATGCCTACAATGCTTATACTGTAAAGTTAATTGTAGATAACTACCCAACCGCCAGTATTACCAAACTCAAAGGTGGAAAACCCTGGGATTATCAGTTTGTTAAAGTAGCTGGCAAAACCTACACTCTAAACGATATTGAGCACAATATTTTGCGTAAAAAATACTTTGATGCCCGTTTACATTTTGTGCTGGTATGTGCAGCTCAGTCTTGTCCTAAATTACTTAATAAAGCATATACTGCTGCCAATCTCAATACCGAACTAGATCGTCAGGCACGTATTTTTATAAATAATACAGCCAAAAACAAAATCAGCAGTGGCTCAGTACAGGTATCTCAATTGTTCAATTGGTACAAGGGAGATTTTACCAAGCGCTCATCACTTATTGGTTTTATCAACAAATATTCTAAGGTAAAGGCCAGTGCCAATGCCAAAGTGACTTATTTGAACTATTCGTGGAAATTGAACGAGTAGATTGAGTTGATCATTTTCAATTTTTAGCCTTTAGTATTTGATTTTTAGCGTTGCAACAGTTTAGTTTCAGAGCTAAGAGCCAAAAGCTAAAGGCTATTAAGTATTATTCATTTACGTACATAAACAATGAACCAACAACTCCTCCTTATTTTTACTAAAAACCCTGAACTGGGTAAAGTAAAAACTCGCTTGGCCAAAACCATTGGCGACCAAAAGGCTCTAGAGGTTTATCAATATTTATTGGGTTATACCCGAGACATTACGCTCGATTTACCCAACACCGATAAGGCTGTTTTTTACTCTAAGTTTATAGATGCTGCCGATTTGTGGGAGGCCACCAACTACCAAAAACAAGTACAACAAGGAGAAGGACTAGGTGAGCGAATGAGCAATGCTTTTGCCTGGGGATTTGACCAAAAGTATCAATCCATCATCATTGTTGGGAGCGATTGTATCGAGATTACCCAAGCCATTATCACAGAAGCTTTTCAGGCATTACAAACCCAAGATTTCGTGATTGGCCCTGCCAAAGACGGAGGATACTATCTGCTGGGAATGAATGCCTTCTATCCTCAAGTATTTGAAAATAAAACCTGGAGCACCGCTTCGGTATTTCCAGATACAATACAAGACCTCAAGGCCAAAAGCAATAAAATTCATTATTTACCTCAACTATCTGACGTTGATACTGAGAAAGATTTGGCTTCTTTTCCTGTAAAGTTTGTGTAATTTACTCCATTCATCGCTTATGTTGTGGTATTGAATACCAACCAACCATTGATAAGTGATGAAAATGATTTTTTACTACCTATTGCCAGGATTGGCACTACTCGGATGTAGCCAAAAACAAGCCACTACTTCCAAAAGCATTCATTTGACACAAGCCGCTATTCATGATAGCCGTCAAGCTGCCAATGATTCTATTCGCCTATACTATATCAGCCAAGTTTGTACCCAACTACAAAAAGAAGAAGAAGCTCAACCCAATCCAGATTATTGGGGTGGTATTCTATATGACCTGCCCCTGTTTTTAGACGTAATACAAAGAATAAAACCAAATCATTTAGGCGTATTTATGGATGTTGGGTCAGGCAATGGAGAGAAGCTATTTGCCTCGTTGTGTCTGGGGTTTGAGCAGGCCATTGGCATCGAGTATAATCCAGACTTGGTAAAAATGAGCCAGCAAAATTTTCCACGGCTTCATCAACAACAAACCCTTATAACTCACCAGGGAGATGCACTTTCCATAGATGCTGCTTTGTTTCATCAGGCAGACTTGATCTACCTTTATTCGCCCATCAAAGATACCCAAAAGATGGCTCAGTTATTAGAGAGAGTGATTCGACATATGAAAGATGGGGCAACTATTCTGGAGGTAAACGCCTATTACACCACCACACTTCAACAGATTAGCCATTTAAAATTTCCAACCCTGTATGGAGGTTGGCTGGCTATTAAAAAAGAAGGAGGCAAATATTTTGTAGCGCAAACTTTCTACAGTCAGGGAGCCAATTGGTTGCCGCTTACTGTCAAATAAAAAAGCCGCAAATTCTAACATTTGCGGCTAGCCCATTTGTTTTATTATAAAGTCATCAAGACTATTTTTTCACTTCAAAAGCACCTTCTTTAAAGATGGTACCCATAAAATACACCTCTTCTGCTGACTTTCCACCCCATTTTACATTGGCGTATACCCTGCGTAGTTTGGGGTCTACTTTGGTGACCTCGCCTATTTTGTAAGCCCCAATTTTAGGTACCAGTATTTTATCACCTGCTTTCAATTCCAGGTTCAAGGGAGCAGGCATACAGTCAGCCTTTGGAAACACCTTCATAGTACCAGCAAATGCCTTGACCAATACTTTGTCGTCCATAATGTTTACCACCGTCCCTCTTATATATTTATCGCCATCTTTACAAGCAGCAGTAGAGCCAGGTTGCAAGCCATCCTTTACGATCAATACGGCTTTGGCAAATACTTTATAATCTTTGGCTTCTACGATTTGTTTATTGTCTGCTTTGCTACCATTGGTGACTACTCCAGTACTTAATTTTCTCAAGTTTTTAGGGTCACTATCATCTACCAAAAGGTAACGTCCGATCAGATTTCCATCAAAAAACATATCTCCTTTTTTGGGCATTTCTTTGGTCAAAGGAATCATGAGCGCGTTAGGCACCTTACCCGTTTTGCTGCCAAATTTTACTTCCGTTACATACTCTCCAGGAGTGATCACCTCCATTGCTCCATAACCCAAAGAAAATTTATTCTTAGGCTCATTCATTTGCCTCTCGAGTCCAGATGGGGTAGGAGCCATTACAAAATCACCTGCCTGTACACTGGTAGTTTTAGCTCGAGGAAAATCCAAATTGGCGACTTTTCCTAAATTTGCGTCTGCTTCAGTATTGGTATCCGCATTTTCGGTATTAGCTACTGTGTCCGCATTGGTGTCATCGGTGTTATTTTCTTTGTTGCCACCACCACAACTTGTTAAGAAAAAGGTCGCAAAGCATAGCACAAGTACCCATTGGGCAAATCTTTTGAAGTAGTTTTTGTTTTGATACATAATTGTTGAGAGTTTCAGGTTTTGAATAAAGGTTTTGATCAATTTATAAAGTTTGGTCGGGAAACGTTAACTAAACATCTAAAATTTTATGAAATGGAGTGAGTTTTGGCGAGGGCTTCTGAATAAAGCAGTGGTAGGTTATCTGTTACCCATATTGTTGTGGTTGGTGCTTTGCCATCCGCCCGATTTTTTTGTGTTTATCTCGTTGCAAGCCATTGCTTTACAGATAGGAGTGATGTGGCTCTTAGCAGTAGCTTTATTCCCGTTATTTCAAATGCAACGATATATCGTGGCCCATTTGGTAGGTATTGCCGCGTTGGTATTTTACTTATATCCTAAGGCGTTTCCTAAGGTATACTGGACAAAGCATACCTCGGAAGTAGCTACTTTCAAAGCTTTACACCTCAATGTGCATGACCGCAATACCCAACACCAACGTTTGATTGATCAGGTGTTGGCTCAAAAAGCAGATTTGGTTACGCTCATAGAGGTAAATCATCGATGGGCTAAAGCCTTACAAGCTGGCTTAAAACAGGGCTATCCATATTATTTTATTTATCCGGTAGACAATGCTTTTTCAGGAATGGCAGTATTCGCCAAATACCCTTTGGAAAATGTGCAGTATATTTTAGAAGATGAGCCACCTACTATTGCAGGAAATATTCATTTGCCGCAAGGCGAGATACACTTTATTAGTAGCCATACCAGTGCGCCCATTTTGCAGGGGAGAATTAAGCGGCGGTACCAGCAATTGGATAAATTGGCCCAAGAAATTACTGAACATCAAGATTTACCTGTATTGCTTTTAGGAGATTTTAACGCGGTACCTTGGGAACGCCTGATACTTGATTTTAAACAGCAAACTCAAATGCAGGCAACACGCAGTGGTTTACAAAATACTTTTCCTACTTGGGCACTTTGGGCGGGTATTCCGATAGATTATATATTTTATTCTTCCCAATTAGTTTGCTATGGTAATACGGTTTTTCAGTATACTGGGTCGGATCATGTAGGGTTGGTAGGGGAGTTTGGTTGGCGACAAGAAGAAATCAAGGAAGCCAAATAGAAATATGGATTGTACAGGCTTAACAGAGCAATACTGTTTATCGGTTGAACCTGTATAACCCATCTTCAAAAATAATTTAGCTTCACCGCCTCGATTTGTGTCTCCACAACCGAAAAATGTCTGGTAGTATGATCTTGATCTATCTTCTATACTTTCTTTTTCTCAGGTTACGTTTTACTTTACGATTTTCCTTTTTTGTATCTTTTTCGGCTTTCCTAAGTACAGAGTTCCAATTCACTTTTTTTGCTTTCTCACTTTGACTTTTTTGCAAATTCAAGAGTAACTGATTGGTATATACACCTTGAAAATTATCCTTGGGCGTATTACTTTTTACAGGCACATTGGTAATCATTCCTTTGGTACCCAAAAATAATTTTTGGTAAGCTGCCCGATTAACGGTGGTAGGAGGTGCATTAGGTTCAGTTGTGTTTTTTATCTCATACTTTTTGTTTTGCCTATTATCATCAGCTTTTACTAAGGGTTTATCTTTTAACAAATGATTGATATTCAATACAGGAGTACCTTGATCTACCGTCAATATCTTGAGAGAAGCCTTACTATTTCCCAATACTGTATTTACATTTTTGACAATAGAAGACCGTGATGCTGGCGATTGAGCATACCCTCTGCCTCCACTACTTGTTCTGGCCTGATAATTTTGTGAGTTTTCTTTGCCCAGATAATGCACCCAAACTACATCATTGCTGGCTACTTTTTGGGTTTGTATCATTTGTTGCAATTGCATCGCATTGTATTGTTGTACATTCAGTTTTTGGGCATTAAGTTGTAGCCCAGTAGTAGCTTGAATTTCTTTGCCTACTTGGGTCAACTGCGCGTATTCAGCACTGGATTGGTTAGTAAAAACCCAAAGGTGTAATTTGCCTTGAATATTACCTGCTCCTGCATTGGCAGTGATGCCAGCGGTAGTATTTTCCAATGATTGTTTGTTCTGAGCATTACCTCTTTTGAAATACTTGGCAGACGAATCGGTTGTTTTGCCAAAAAACGATTCGTTGCGAGCGTGTTTCTTGAATTTTTTATGAGCTTGCTCTAGTCCATCAATTATTTTGTCTTGGTTGATCACGTTTTTCTCTTCATCGTTTAAGTCCTGGCTAACAAGTGATTTAGACTGAGGTCTTTTTTGACGTGCTTTATCATCTAAATCTGTCTCCAATTGATCAGACTTGCCACTTTTAGAGGTACTTTCGCGGCCTTTTTCCATAAGGGTCGCAATATCGGGTGACACTCCTTCTGAGGAAGAAGTGGAAGAGCTTCCTCCCTTTTTGTCAAAAGAATCTTTTTTGTCGTGTAGGCTAATATTGCCTTGAGGTGTGCTAGCTGCTTTGAACAGTTGTGGTAAGGTAAATACCATCAAAATAGCTACACAAGCTGCTGCGGCAATGCCAAACCATCGTTTTCGGCGGGTCAGAGCCATTACTTTGGGCTTGATGGCCGTCTGTACCATTGCCTCCTTTAGTGCATGTTCGCTATGGCTCATGAGGGTTTCTAAGTGATGGCGGTCGGTTTGTTCTTCTGTATAAAATTCCCGAATGCCTTCTACTGCCAAAAGTAAAGCCTCGTCTTGTTGCATATGCTGCTCAAACAAAGCCGCATCTACCTCCGACAACCGCCCATCTACATAGTCCAGAATCATTTCCTGGCTGAAATAATCCGGTTCAAAGTAGTCCATATGTTCATTACCGTCAATATCTTTCATTGTTTCACAGATTTTGAAAGTCTTCTTAAATAAATTGTGTGTAAAAAATTAATCAGTTTTAATTCAGTCATTTGTCTCACTCTTTTCTGGTTTTGCTCTTTTTGGGCCTTTTCCTGAGAGAAGGTATTGGTGTAAATACAATAGTTTTCTAATTGATAGTCAGGTGTTTACCTGTGTTTTAGTCAATAAAAGTTCTCAATAGTGTTTTATATAGCTTGATTACTCAATGTTTTGGTCAGGTCAGTCAAAAAGTTTTTGATATTTTTAATCGGAGATTTTTCCTGGCTTTTTTGGTGCAAATGCGCAAATACTTCCTGTAACACTTGCTGCGCTATTTCTCGCTTTTTGGTCATGGCATAGGCAATCCCAAACAATTGGATACGATAACGCTCGTGAATGCTAAAGAGAGCTTGCTCGTCCCCTTGGCAGCACTTCTTCCAATATTCCTTATCCGACAAATCTTTACCTTTTTGCTTACTTAGCGGCATATATGCTTTATTAGAATTAAACCTTGGCAATAGTACTTAGGAGACAGGTCAAACTAGGAAAAGGAGTAGGAGAGAGGAGATATTTTGGATAGTAATGGAAATATTGGAGTGGATTTAAGTAGCTAAGTTAGCTATTCAATGTTGTAACTAATCTATGGAATGTGTCGTAGCATAGTTGATTAATACAAAACAACTACTATAAATATGGACAATCTTATTCAAAAAAACTTTGATAACCTGATTGCACTTTGGGCGGAAATGAGTAAACACCATGAGGCATACTTCTCAAAAACAGCTTATAGCTATTGTTTTTCTGTAAGTACCCCTTGGCTCAATCGTTTATGGTTGAAAGAGCCCATAAGTTTGCCATTACTTACTGAAATAAAAGAACTGATACAAAGTAAAGGACAACCCATGATGATATCTTATCCGGTACAGTTGGGCAATGAATCATCCCCTTTATTTGAAGAACTAGGTTTCACTACCTTGTTTGATCAGCCTGGAATGTCATTAAAGTTAGAAACTTTCCTTGAACTAGAACCAACATTAGAATTACGACAAGTCTCTAATTCTACCGAAGCAAACCTATGGAGTCAATTGTTTCAAACTTGTTACGGTTTTTTGATTCCTCCTCATTATTTAGAAGCTTGCTATAAGTTCAAAAAGGAAAAGCATACTCCCTTGTTTTTTATTGTGTACAATGCAGATAACACCGCAATAGGAACTATTGCCTTCAATTACACCCAGGATATTGTTGGTTTTCACGCATTAGGCATTATTCCTGAAATGCGTCGTAGAGGTTATGCTGAGCAGGTGATGAAGCAAATTATCGACAGAGGAGCACATCAGAAAAAGGCATACGCTACTTTTCAATCATCGGAAATGGGAAAACAGATTTACCTCAGGTTAGGTGCTGTGGAGGATTTTTATATACGAAACTATACTTTGGGATAATTCGAAGTTCCTGTTATTTAATTTTTAGAGACCTAATTAGCTTTTTGTTAGGAACCTGATTTTAAATGAGAGAAAGATTTTGAATTCTTTCGTGTACGATTGGTTTAATACCTGAATACAGAATCTGACTTTTTCGCCCATTTAAATCCATTTTTATAGCATACAAGCAGTATATAAAAGAAACATCTGAACAATTAACCAAGGCATGAAAAATCAATTAATTCAATTGGCTAAAGTTGGTATGAGTAATATACTTATCATAATGTTTGCTTATACTAATCTACAAGCCCAACTTAACAAAGAAGTAGAGAAAGACATCCTCAATTCAATACCTTCTCCTTTGGGAATCACCTTCCTACTCAAAGACTTAGGAGAACCCTACAATGCACAATTATTCAATTCTGCCAAACGGGCAAAGCACTACACCACTGAGACGCAACAAGCTCTAAACCTAGGCATTTACAGTACTAACTTAGGTTTTACAATGATGTATAAGCAAACTGTGGATGCCTCTAAATACCTAAATGCCATTCAACATTTGGCTACTGATCTTAAGGTAGGTCATGTATTTGATCGTCAACGAATAGATTACTTTTTAAAACAGGGACAGAGTCAAGACTCTTTATTAATAGAAACCAATACTAATCTTGAAAAAATCAATGACCAATTGTTCAATACCAAGCGATCGCAATTAGCTACTTTGATTTTGTTAGGAGGCTGGTTAGAATCATTATATGCAGCATCCTGGGTGTATGTCAAATCACCTCACGGTTTTTTGAAAGAGCGTATTGGCGAGCAAAAAAATATTTTGGAGCAATTCTTATTATTACTTTCTTTTTACAAAGAAAAGCCTGCAATAGAAAAAATAATTAAAACATTTGAGCCTTTACAAAAGGTATTTGATAAAGTCCAAGTTGGTTTCAATTTACAAAACCCTACTTATACAGAAAAGAATGGGGTGAAGATTATGAATGATAATACTACTAACAAAATTGGCCTGACTAAAAAAGATATTATAGCCATTCTAAAAACCACTACTAATATCAGAACCAAAATCATCCGAGAAAAATGATTAGAAGCAAACTTTTAATAATGGTTGTGTTTTTAGGCGTGAGTGTCGCTAGCCATGCCCAATTTCCCATCAAAAAACATAGAAAATCAAAACACCCTAGCTTGGCGAGAGAGGTATTATCTGATATCATTTCGTCTATTCCTAATCCGCTGGAAATAAGCGTATTTGCTCAACAACAATACAGGGAATATCAAAAAACAAAACTACCGACCAAAGCCCAGGGTTATTTACATCAAGCTTGGCTATCAGGGGTTTATTTTGCCAGATTGCATCAAGCTTGTATTTACAAAAAAGAAAAGGTAGCCAAAGCTCACCTCAAAGCAATGCAACGTTTGATCAATAAATTAAGCGCGGCTCAATATTTTCCAGCAGATGAGTTAAAAGTATTGCTTAAAAATGATAAAAAACTGAATGATTTTTTGTCGAGAATCAACCAAAACTATGAAGGCTTAAGGAATCATTGGCAAACTCTGGGTTATGCCGATGCGGCTATTATGATGGCTACTGGAGGCTTCATTGAGTCGTTGTATATATTGGCTTCTTCTAAACCTAATATCCACAAAAAAACGTTCTGGGATCGACTTGGAGGTCAAAAAGTGATGTTAGAGCAGCACCTGCTACTATTGACTTTTTATGAAGAAACTCCTCTTGTCAAAAAAGTGATAGCTGTATTGAATGATCTGCAAGCATTGTTTGATCAAGTAAAAATGGACTTTGAATACCAAGATCCTGATCTTAGTTATAAGGATAATATTATCTTGACGCAAGACAAGACAAAACTCGTATACAGTTAGAAGACACTTTGAAAGTGAAGTTGGTTACCAAAATCAATCACGTGCGAATGCAACTGATGCCAAAAAACGAATAAACCTAATGATGCTCAAGCGTATAACTATCAGGTTAATCTTATTATTCACTATTAGTTTTTTGACTAGTTGTGAGATAAATCAACAGCAAAAAAACTCAAATGCTATCTCTGATACCATTACTCAAAGCGAACCGATGAGTCAAATGATGTGCTCTCTTCAAGATATGAGTAAAGAAGGGTGCCGTTCACGAAAGGTATTTATCGATATTCTAATGTCTATCCCTGGGCCAATAGAGTTGGCTCTGTTTGCGAAAGAGCAACAAGTCAATTACCAGCCAAATCTCCTCAATATTGCGGTGGCAGACCTCAGCGTTCAAGCTAAAAAAAGATATGAGCAGGCTTGGCTATTGGGGGCTTATTTTACAGGGTTAACGCAAGCCTGGGTGTACCAAAAGCCAAAAGTAGCCCAGACATACCTCAAAGTGATCCAACAACTAACCATGAAGCTTGGACTCACCCAAGACTTCAATTACTCGGCCTTAAATTTTCTATCAACCAACCCTCATAGTAGTGATGGTTTTCTGGTGAAAATTACCCAAGCTTATCACAACATCTTACAGAGTTTCTTTGACTTTGGCGATGCTGAGTTTTCTACATCAGCCATTTTTATGTCATTAGGCAGTTTTACTGAATCCCTACATTTCCTGGCTTCAAATTCTCATACCTCAGATAATAAAATTTTGTGGGAGCGTTTGGGAGAGCAAAAACAAATGTTGGGGGCTTACCTGATATTACTATACTTTTATGAGGATATGCCCAAGGTAAAACCAGTATTAACAGCACTTGACAAATTACAAGCACTCTTGGAGCAAGTGAAAGTAGAATACCAAGCACACGATTCTCAAATTACAATAGAGGATGATATCATAGTTCTAATCGAACAAAGTACTGTTAAAATGACTATGAATAATTACTTGAAAAATAAGTTGCCAACCCTTATCAAACAGCTACAAGCCCAACAACTTCTCAATAGATAAATATGTCCCCGTCAAGCCGAGGTTTCTAAGTAAAGTAAACGGGGTTACTTTTCCCAAAACTCATTATTAATCATACCCTTGGATACCTAAGTAATCTTGGTATATTTGCGGGGCAATTGCTGTTTATTGGAAAAATGAAGCATACTATGAAAAAACGTAATTCATATAAGTTTTACAGCTTATTACTAATTTTTTGTTTAGCAATAGGAGGTATAACATATAGTTGTGGCCCTTCTGGGGGAGGCGGTAAGAATGGTACGCCACCACCACCAGTAGCCTACTGGAACAACAACACCCCAAAAGTAAATGGAGACTCGGCCTACGCTTTTGTAAAGAAACAAGTAGATTTTGGGCCTCGAGTACCCAATAGCGAGGCGCATGTGAAGTGTGGCGATTATTTTCTGGAACAATTCAAAGCGTATGGCTGGAAGGTAGAAGCTCAGAGCTTCAAAGCAAAGAGGTATGATGATGTTGAGCTTGATTCTCGTAATATCATTGCGAGTTATAAAGCCCCTAATGCCACCCGTACCATATTGCTAGCTGCTCACTGGGACGCCCGTTTTGTAGCCGATAAAGACTCGACAGATACTAAAAAACCTATAGATGGTGCCAACGACGGAGCCAGTGGAGTAGCGGTATTGATGGAATTGGCTCGCACCGTTTCGCAAGCCAAAGTGAAACCTACCGTCAACATCGACATTGTATTATTTGACAGTGAAGACCAGGGGTATCCTAATTTTATAAAAGAACAAACCAAGCAAGATACCTGGTGTTTGGGATCACAATATTGGGCTAAAAACAACGATACCAACTATTGGTACGGCATATTACTGGATATGGTAGGAGCCAAAGGAGCCAAGTTTTACAAAGAAGGTTACTCGGTTAGAACCGCCAAAGGAGTGGTTAACGACTTATGGCAAGTGGCTGCTAAGATTGGTACCAATGGCTATTTTATAGGTCTCAATTCTCCCGAAATCGTAGATGATCACGTGTATGTTAACAAAATCAAAAGCGTACCCATGGCCGACATCATCGAGTTTGATCCCAATGATCCTGCTACCTATTTTGCCAAATACCACCATACCCACAAAGACAATATAGACATTATTGACAAAGAAACCCTGAAAGCAGTAGGGCAGACAGTGCTTCAATATGTTTATAATACATTTGGTAGCCAGGAACAAGCCGATGCTTTCCAAAAAGCAGCTCAAGAAAAAGCCAAACCTGCTGCTAAATAAGCATATGTATATGAGCCAAACCAAAAAAATTATCTCTCAAGTGCTTCCCCAATTCCTGGGGGAGCGAGGGATATTTATACTATTGAGCACCTGCCTGATGTTAAGTTGTACTTCCAACCCTTCCGAATCTAGTACTGACACTATCCCCCAGGAAGCCAAAGTTACCAACACTCCTGCCAAAGCTCGCAAAAATGATAGTGCGGCTGTCAACAACACTTCCTCCCCTCAGGCTCAGGCAAGCAAAAAAGCCAAACCACTCAATCCCTGTGAGCGATTCGATCGCTTGAATACCTTAGTACGAGATGGTAAAATCAAACGAGCTGCTGCTAAAGACAGTATACGTACTTTGCTGCCCTTGGTCAAGCAATATTTCCTGGCAAAAGGTGGTAAAAACTACCCTCGTAGCCAATGGGTGTTTCCTATTCAAGGATATAGCAAGCATTTTATTGGCGGCAAAAACGGAGAAGGTTATGTACCACAAGGTTACAACTATTTTGATGGAAACGAACATGGTGGCCATCCTTCTCACGATATTTTTGTATATGATCGCAATCAAGACAGTATTGATGATAATACTGGTAAACCAGTAAATACTCTTTCTATGGCCAGTGGCATTGTTATAGCTTATGATCCTGCCTGGATGTCTGGCAGTTTATTAGAAGGAGGACATTATTTATGGATTTATGAACCAGGTACCAATGGTATTTTCTATTATGCCCACAATAGTAAATTGTTTGTAAAACCTGGTGACATTGTAAAACCTGGCCAACGCATTGCCTGGATTGGTCGTACTGGCAAAAGCGCCTCTGAAAAACGTTCACCTACCCATTTGCACATTACTTATTTAAAAGTAAAACCTGATGGTTCTCTGCCTCCCGAAGATTTATACCCTGATTTATTGAAAGTGAAAACGTTGAAGTAAACCCTAAAAATGGTTGAACAATAATTGGGGCCAATCGTACTTAACCTAAAGAAGATTAATATTCAACAAAATGGCTATGTAAATATCCCTTCGATTTTTACATCCCTTTTATTTGTTTAGTGTTGTGCTTTTACGAATAAGATAAGCACTCTGAAGCCACGCATTACTTTAATTAAACATTATTTCGATACAGGATTCAGGCTAAGTAAACGGCACATCATCCCTAAATTACGTGACAACCTATTGACAAACACTTTCATTGTATTCTTGAATTTCATAGGCTTCAATGGAGGTAATGGATCAATAACTTTAACGCTTTACACCTATGCAATTAATCCAACAAAGAACCTTTTGGGAAGTATACCACAATCCCACGCTAAATATCCTGGAAGCTTACTGGAAAGATACTGGCAACGATATGGAAGACGATGAATTCAAAGATTACTTGTTAAACTTTGTACCTCTTATTCCTCAATACCAGGTCAATGGCTTTATTACCGATACTCGCGAATACCATTATTTGATGAGTATTGAGCTGCAAGAGTGGCACGATAGAGTAATTGCGCCTGTATATATCGTCCATAAGCTCAAAAACATTGTGTTTATAATGAATGAGGAGTTTTTAGTAACGTCACTTTCCATTCAACAAACCTTTGCCGAAGAAAACTCTAATAATTTGCGGGTATTGTATACCGAAGGTCTAGAAGAAGCCCGCTCTATATTTATGCAATACAGAGATAAGGAACAGACCAAATCTTATCGCTTTTACGAAGCAATCGTATAACGCAAACGCTCTTTATGGCGATCAAGTCTTAAAGCTGTTTTTGTTTGTTACAAAGTATTGATCCTTACAGCGTGAAAACGTTCTTCCTAAACCAGTGAAATTTATATACTTTCGCGCTTTTTTTATATCTTATTTTGTATGGTGTTTACCCATCTTTGTATCAAGTATTTAGTTAAGCACACCTGGAATTATGAATTGCCAATAGGGTAACAAGCTTATTGCTACTCTTTTAGCGAATGGCAGCAATAGGTGCTCTATTGGCTTCATAATTCCCATCCAAATGGATTCCCACAACGCAACTATCATTGATTGGCAAATTCAATCTATCGAACCAAACAGTAGAATCAATATTTTTAATTACGATCTATTAAACAAATGAAAAAAGTAGAAGAACGAACCTTTTGGGAGGTGTATTATAACCCAACCTTGAATATCTTTGAGGTTTACTGGAAAAAAACTGTCAGAGAAACGGGAGAAGTCGAAATGGAAGAAGAAGAGTTCAAAGAGTATTTGTTGAACTTCTTAAAACTATTACCCCAGTATAGAGTGGATGGTTTTATTACTGATACCCGTGAATACCATTATTTGATGGGAATTGATCTACAGGAATGGCACGATCAGGTCATTGCTCCCCAATATCTGGCAAACAACCTCAAGAAGATTATCTTCATCATGAAGAAAGAATTTCTAGTTACTTCACTCTCCATCAAACAGGCCTTTTCTGAAGAAAACTCTAACAATCTTCAGGTGCTCTACACCGAAGGGTGGGAAGAAGCTCGCTCTGTATTTATGAAAAATGATGAGAATAAACCGACCAAACCTTATCTTTTTTACGAGGCTAAAGGGTAAATCAGTCTTACATTGTGTAGTAAATGCTTTGTAAAGTTGGACCATTACTTTGCAAAGCATTTATACTATCAGAAGTTTATAACACCAAACAATCAAAGTCTTTCAAGATCAATAAACCTGATTGTCTGGATTACTAAACATTTCATTTTCTCTCCTGTTCCCCAAAATTCCCCTCCACAACCATTTCAAAATCAAAGCCTTTTAGTTATTTTTGCCAGATTTATGAATATAAACCTGACTCAAAAAAACTGATTTGGGAAACTCATCATGTTAGAAAAGTTCAAAAATATTTATTTTGTTGGTATTGGTGGTATTGGTATGAGCGCCTTGGCGAGGTGGTTCAATACCCATCAATACCAAGTAATCGGTTATGATCGTACAGCTAGTCCTTTGACTGATCAATTACAACGAGAAGGAATAGTGATTCATTTTGAGGATGATATAGATTTGATTCCAGCAGATTTTCGTGATCCAGCAACTACGTTGGTAGTATACACCCCAGCAATACCTGCCACGCATGAGCAGTTAAATTTTTTTAGAGATAAACACTTTCAGGTTAAAAAAAGAGCAGAAGTACTGGGTTTTCTTACACGAGACAGATTTACAGTTGCGGTGGCAGGAACCCACGGAAAAACCTCTACCTCTTCTATGATTGCTCATATCATTCATTACACAAAAAAGAATTGCACAGCTTTTTTGGGAGGTATTCTTCAGGACTATGAATCAAACTTGATTTTGAGTGAAAAACCTGATAAAGAAACTGTTGTAGTAGTAGAAGCGGATGAATTTGATCGTTCATTTCTACACTTACATCCTGATGTTGCCATTCTCAACTCGATCGATGCCGATCATCTGGATATTTACCAAAACGAACAATCGGTGGTAGAAGCATATGTGGCTTTTACTCAAAAAATAAAAACAAATGGTAGCCTTTTTATAAAAAAAGATTTAGATTTAGGCTCGAACTTACGTAAGGATGAGCTTTTAATAAAAAGTTTTGCCTTAGAGCAAGTGGCTGATTATCAGGCACAGGCGATTAAGGCACGCCCCGAAGCGTTTTATTTTGATTTTGTATCTGAAAATATTACTATAAAAAATATTCAACTCAAAGTTCCAGGTTATCACAATATTGCCAACGCTACCGTGTCTATTGCTACTGCCCTGGCATTGGATATTGAGCCTGATAAAATTAAAGAGGCTTTGGCAGCCTATAAAGGAGTGAAGCGGCGCTTTGAGTACATTTTGCAAGAAGACAACATCACATACATTGACGACTACGCCCATCATCCTACCGAGATTGAGGTGTTTCTCCAGTCGGTAAAGGCAATGTTTCCCGACAAAAAAATTACGGCTATTTTCCAACCCCACTTGTTTACCCGTACCCGTGATTTCTTGGAAGGTTTTGCCGAGAGTTTGAGTTTGGCCGATGAATTGATTTTGTTAGATATCTATCCAGCCCGAGAGTTGCCTATCGAAGGAGTCACTTCTCAATTAATTTTGGATAAAGTAAGTATTGCAAATAAAAGGTTGTGTAGTAAAGAAGAAATTTATACCTTTTTAGAAAAAAACCATACCGAAGTGGTCGTAACCATTGGGGCAGGAGATATTGGGCGTATGGTAGAAAACATTGGAACACTTTTAAAACAAAGGTATGTTCGGCAAGAAGAAGACAAAAAGCAAATTAAAATTTAGAAAGAATGTAGTCATTACCTTTTGGGTAGTGGTGGTCTTTTTAGTATTTGGGTTTGTAGAACTCACCTACACTGGGAAAGTTTGTACAAGCATTGAGATCAATATCGACAATGAAAACGATAACTATTTTTTGACCAAGAAAGATGTCATTCGTTTGATGACAGACGGCGGAAAAGAGCGGATTGTCAACAATAGTTTTAGTAATATTTCTATAAAAACCCTCGAAAAAAGAGTAAAAGAAGGCAATGCATTTGTCGAAAGATGTCAAATAGCAAGGAATTTGAAGGGTGTTTTATTTGTGGATGTTTTATTGAAACGACCCATTGCTCGTTTTATCCGAAGCAAAAACCCTGATGTCTACATCGACAAAGAGGGGACGATTTTGAATGTTCTCAGAAAATTTACCGCCAGAGTGATTTTAATTACGCAAAGCGATCGGGTTTCTGCGCCGGATTTCAAACGTAACAAGCAAGACAAAGTACTTTTAGAAATGGTTAAATACATTCACAATGACCCATTTCTGAAAGCACAAGTTGCTCAAATAGATGTAATGAAAAATAGTGACTTGGTGTTGTATTTACAATTAGGCAACCAAACAGTAGACTTTGGAGACACCACCAAGTGGCAAGAAAAATTAGAAAGGTTCAAAGTGTACTATAAAGAGATACTTCCTCGAAAAGGCTGGAACGCTTATCGCAAAATCAGCTTACGGTTCGATAAACAAATTATTTGCGAATAACTCTGACATGAAAGATAAAATTGTAGTAGGATTAGATATAGGAAGCACCAAAATATGCGCATTAGTTGGCCGAAAAGACCAATTTGGTAAGGTGGAAATCCTTGGAATGGGCAAAGCTCCTTCAGAAGGGGTAACACGTGGTGTAGTGATAAACATTGACAAAACAGTGAATGCGATTTCTGAAGCCATCGAAGAAGCAGAACAAACTTCAGGCATAGATATTCGCATTGTAAACGTGGGCATTGCGGGACAACACATCAAAAGCCTCAAGCAAAGTGGCAGCATTACTCGTGACTCTGCCGAAAACGAAATTACACGCAATGATGTAAATCGTTTGATCAATGATATGTATCGTATAGTAACTCCTCCTGGCAACGAAATCATTCACGTAATGCCCCAGGACTACACGGTAGATTTTGAAACGGGCATCAAAGAACCTATAGGCATGTCAGGTATTAAGTTAGAAGCCGATTTCAATATTATTACCGCACAAACCAGTGCAATCAATAATATCAACCGTTGTGTAAAACGCACCGGACTGGAAATAGAAAACCTGATCTTGGAGCCGATTGCTTCGAGTTTGTCAGTATTGACCGATGAGGAACGTGAAGCAGGAGTCGTGTTGGTAGATATTGGAGGGGGGACAACTGATGTAGCCATTTTCTACGAAAATATCATTCGTCATACTGCAGTGATTCCTTTCGGGGGAGATATCATCACCTCAGACATCAAAGAGGGATGTAAGATTATGACCACTCAGGCTGAAAAACTGAAAGTAAAATTTGGTAAGGCCATTGCCGAAAAAGCCAATGTCAATGAGTTTGTGTCTATTCCTGGTTTGAGAGGACGATCGCCTAAAGAAATTTCGGTGAGAAATCTGGCCCATATCATTGAGGCCCGTATGCAGGAAATCATTGAATCGGTACACCAGGAAATCATCAAGTCTGGATATTTGAATAAACTCGTAGGTGGAATCGTAATCACAGGTGGTGGTTCGCAATTACGTAATTGTAAGCAACTGTTTGAGTTTATGACAGGTATGGATGCCCGCATTGGCTATCCTAACGAATATTTGGGTAAAGTAAAGGTAGAAGCTGCTAAAAGTCCAATGTATGCTACCACCATTGGACTGGTAATGGCTGGGTTCCGGGCTTTGGACGATCGCGATACCAAGTATCAGTCACAAATCGACAATACGCCCACTGCCAAACCCAAAGCAAAACAAGGGACTGGAGGAGATTTCTTCCGTAAGATCATTGAACGTACCAAAGGGTTATTGATTGATGATTTTGATGACAAGAAGAATAATTATTAGTTGTAAATGAAAGATCAAAAAGAGATTATTTACAATATTTGAATATTTAAACGTTTTATCTGGAGTAGCTTAACGCTATTCGGGTAAAACGTTTTGTTTTATCCACCAGATTTATTCGGAAAACAAGGATAGAATGAGGGGCTATAAAGCTCAAATTGTTACCTAAAAAACAGATAATCAATTATTTGGGTATTTCGTTTCTATACCTTATATTTCGATCTAAATCAGATCAATGATTTAATCTATTCATATTGGATGGCAATTAAAATGCTGGTAATCAGGTGTTTATCAGCTATTTGCGTTAAATAACTCATTTTGAGAGAGTTGCGCATAAACCCCTTTAAAACGTATGGAACAAAACAATTACAAGTTTGACATTCCTACAAATTCTAACTCTATCATCAAAGTGATTGGTGTGGGAGGCGGTGGAAGTAACGCCGTTAATCACATGTTCGAACGAGGTATACAAGACGTAGAGTTTATTGTTTGTAACACAGATATTCAGGCATTGGCGCTGAGTTCTGTTCCTGCCAAATTACAAATTGGTACAGCCCTTACCGAAGGACTGGGTGCTGGAGCAAACCCTGAGCGAGGAAGAGAAGCGGCTCTTGAGAGCAAAGAAGAAATCAGAGATATGCTTAGCATCAATACTCGTATGTTGTTTATCACTGCGGGTATGGGAGGAGGAACTGGAACTGGAGCTGCTCCTATCATTGCCGAAATTGCTCGTGAGTTGGGCGTTTTGACAGTAGCCATTGTAACTGCTCCATTTGCTTTTGAAGGTAAAAAGAAACGCAAGCATGCCACCAACGGTATCGAACAGCTGAAACAACATTGCGATACTGTATTGGTAATTTCTAACGATAAGTTACGCGAAGTATATGGTAACTTAAAAATGAGTGAAGCTTTTGCTCAGGCTGATAGTATATTAACGACTGCTGCCAAAGGAATTGCCGAAATTATTACAGTACCTGGTTATGTGAATGTTGACTTTGAAGACGTAAAAACTGTGATGCGTGATTCAGGGGCCGCGGTGATGGGTTCTGCCAAAACCGAAGGGGAAAATCGTGCTCTACGTGCCGCCCAAGAGGCCTTGAATTCTCCGTTATTAAACAACCGAACCATTCACGGATCGCAAAAGGTATTGTTGTCTATTATGTCTGGAGAAACTTCCGAGCTTCAAATGGACGAATTGACTGACATCACCGACTACATCCAAGATCAGATTGGTGAAGATGCCGACATGATTTTTGGTAATGGTATTGATCCTACTTTGGGCGATAGCATTAGTGTAACCATTATTGCTACCGGTTTTACTTCTGAGGAAGGGGAAAAAGAAGTAAGAAATACCCCTAAAACAGAAACCATAAAAACTGTTACACCTCAAAATACCCCACCTGTGACTCCTAAACCTGTGGAGGATAGAAATGTGGTATTTAACCTTAACGGAAATGCGCAAGAGGAAGAGGTACAACCCAAAGAAGAGCCAAAGCCAATAGAACCTCAGCGCGTTGTTTTCGATCTGGATGATGAAAACGGGGAGAGTGAAGCACCACACTCCAAAAAAAAAGATTTGACTATCGAGGGTGAAAACATCGTAGAAGAACCTAAGGTACAATCACCACCCTTATCAGAAATAGATTTGAAACGTCAGCATTTGATTAAGCAAGCTGACGAACGAATTAATAAACTGAAAAAATTGAGTAAGAACTTCGAGAACGAAGGTCTAAAGGAGAAAATAGACGTTCCGGCTTATTTACGCCGCGGGGTAAAACTAGTAGAGCGTCCTCATTCTTCTGAAAACAATATTTCTCGTTACAATTTGAGTGACGATAACGAAATTTTAGGAAACAATAAGTTCTTTACCGATAAGACAGACTAACTTATTGTTCATTCCATACAAAATTGCCATCATAAAAGCTCCTCTTCTAATTCTGAAAGAGGAGTTTTTTTATTGCCTGTGCTTTTTTTGAAAAAAATATCCCTTCTTCTACCCCCTTTTTGTTTTCGACTTGTCTTTACATTGAATTAGCCAATAAAAATGCGGAATGATAGCCGAAAACAAAATAAAAATATGGAGTCTTAGAACAAGTTGGATGATTATGCTGATACTCAGCGTAGTTGTTTTCCTAAATGTGACCGATTATTTCTCCTTTCGTACCGACATTGAGTTTTTGCTTTGGAAAGGTACCCTGGTAAAAGATATAGCCTGGATGGCGGCTTTTTATATGCATATTACCAGTAGTTTGGTTTGTTTGATTACCGGCCCTTTGCAGTTTGTACCTCGCTGGCGTAATCGTTATCCCAAATTGCACCGCAAGTTAGGCAAGGCGTATGTATTTACTATTTTATTTTTTGCGGCTCCCAGCGGTTTGTACATGGGATTTTATGCCAATGGTGGATTTTGGGCCAAGCTTGGGTTTATCATTTTAGCTTTACTTTGGTTTGTTACTACTTATTTGGCTATTAGAACTGCTATGCAAAGAGATTTTGTAGCGCATCGCAAATGGATGGTCAGGAGTTATGCATTGGTATTTTCCGCAGTTACATTAAGGGTATACATGCCGCTATTGACTTATTTTATTGGAGAATTAGGCTTGCCTACAATGAATCCAGAATTGGCAGTGGTAGTTACCTCATGGATCAACTGGGTACCCAACCTCGTTGTCGGAGAGTTATTATTAAGGTTTACCCCAAAGAATTTATAATGAAATTAAGCAGCTCAATGGTTTTGCAATGTATTGCACAGCAAGTGAGTCATAAAACAGTTTAACCATATCTGTATATTCACCATTAAATAATAAATACTATGAATTTGAAAAGAAATATCGTTTTAATGGCCACTTTGGCACTAATAGTAGTTGGTTCAACAGCGATGATATCTCGCCACACAGCGCAGGCTCCTGCCAAAGAAGAGAAAGTTGTTCCAGAAAAAAAGACCCGTTGGGGAAATAAAGGCCATAAATTGGTTTGGGAAACCCTTACTAAGCCGTTGGCTAAGAAATATCGTGTAAACCTTAAAAGACAAATGATTAGCCGTTGCCCCAGTGGTTTACAATATCGTTTGGCTGAATATGCCGTGAAAAAAGGGAATTACTTTTATGGAACAATGAATAAGTATTCGGGGTGTACCAAGGGTAAGTTTGTTTGTAAGTTTCGGGTTAACACGGCGCAAAATCAAGTACAGGTATTTGATCAGAAAGCGAAGAAATATACCAATCATACCCAGTGGCTAGTGGCTCATGCTGGTCCCAGTCCTCAAAATATAAAGCAGTCAAAGCGTTACTAAACCTTAAGCAAAGACTTCTATAAAATGACCTGATGACAACACGCATCAGGTTTTTTTTATACCTTTTTCAATACTTGGCCAATTTTAGGCTTGGTGAGTGGTTTTACCAAAAACTCAACCACATTCGTGAATAGAGCGGCTTGTTTTTTCTCCGCTTCCCGGGACGAAGAGGTAAGCATGACAATTTTAGTTTGGGGGCATAATTTTTTTTCCTGAAACTCAGCCAAAAACTCAAACCCATCCATTACAGGCATTTTTATATCTAAAAAAATGATATCAGGACAACGATTTTGTACATATTTGAGTGCTTCTTGGCCATTTTTTACTGACACAACTTGGTTGAATCCTAATTCGCTCAGGATTTGCTTGCTCATAAAGTTGGTAATTTCGTCATCGTCTACTAATAAAACTAAGTGGTTATTCATTGCCTAAATAAATTTTGAATATTGTTCCCTGATCAACTTCACTTTTTACGGTGATATGGCCTGCGTGAGAATCAACAATAGACTTGATAATATACAGCCCCATTCCTTTGCCTTCAACGTGTGTGTGTAAACGTTTGAATAAACCAAAGGGTTTTTCTTTTGATTTGCTTAAGTCCATTCCTAGGCCATTATCTGAAATAAAAAGGCATACCTGATCCTGACATAGCTTGGTGTGAATAGTAATTTTGGGTAAACGATCAGGGTGACGATACTTGAGAGCATTGGTTAGTAGGTTTTGGAGGATACTTTTAAGTTGTAAAGCTGGATATAAAATAGTAGGTGCCAGTGAAAAATCTACTGAAATTGTTGCTTGCGCTTCTGTTATCTGAGTTTCCAGGCTTGCACGTATACTATCAAATACTTGCTGAAAAGAAAGCTCTTCTTTGGTAGCGCCCAAGGCCTGTTTCATATCTATTACCTCGTTGAGGTTATGGAGCGTATCTTGCATCTGTTGTACCGCCTGCTGCATTTTTTCGAAATACTCTTCCCCCGAAGTGTTAATGGCGTTAACCGCAGTCATGAGCATCATCAAACCTTGAAAATTGGCCAAAGGAGCTTTTAGATCATGAGAGGCTACATATGCCAGTTCTTCCAGTTCTTTATTGGCTTTTTCTAACTGATTTGTTTTCTTGAATAGTTCTTTTTCTACTTGCTTGAGGTGGGTCATATCGGCAAATACATTGTAAATGGCGGGTTGCCCATCCTGGTCGATGGCAATGCCACTAATGACAAACTCTTTCACGTTATTTTTGAGGGTAATAAACTTTTCTTCTAGTGGGTTTACAAAAGCGCCTTTTTTCTCATAAAGCATTTTAATTCGTTCGGTGGCTACTTCTGCAGAATCCGGATGTAATATTTGACTTACAGGAGTGCCTATGAGCTGTTCGTGAGTGGCCTCGAGCATTTGTAGTCCAAACGGATTGATGTATTTGATGATTCCTTTGGAGTGGAGCACAATGCCTACTGGCGCAGACTCAGTAAGTGAGCGATACCTTTCTTCACTTTCTCGAAGATCTTTTTCTTTGATTTTGCGCTCAATCAGATTGCCAACCCAACGAGATAATAAGTTGATAAATTCGGCATCTATCTCATTGAAAGGGTGGGCTTTTGTAGTACTGGTGATACAAATTGTACCATATTTTTTGCCAAACACATAGACTACGGTACCAAGATAAGCTTTACTATCAAAATCAATTGGTGGGAGCTGGTTTTTCCAACGACTTTTCTTTAGATCATTAATCATCACTACGGTTTCTTGAGAAAACGTAAGCTGACAAATGGTTTCATCTAAAGAAAAACGAGTACCAGCCCCCAACATATTGGTGGTACTATGGCTATTGGTAATAAGAAAGTTGTCTGCCTCGATATGACTAATGAAGGTTGTTTCGATTTTGAAAAAATCGGTGGTAAGCTTTAAGGCTTGTTGTAACTGTTCATCGATTTCTTGGGCTACATTGCTGGTAATCTGATAAAGTAACCGCATACGACTTTGACGAGCCTCCAATGCTTGTTTTGCCCGTTGTGTTTCGGTGACATCTTTCATGATGGCCAATATGTGAGGCACTTTATCTTCGTTTTGGACAGTAGTGGTAGATATCTCCAAAATTCGTGGAGAGTCATCTTTAGTATTAATAGTCCAGACTTCTCTGACTAAATCTTTTCCTTGACGCATTTGCCGCATACGAGCTGCTGCCTTTTCACTCGTAACTTTATCATACACGGTTTGGTACCAGCCCAGCGTATTGATTTCATCCATCGAGTACCCTGTAATTTGCTCCATTTGATGGTTCCATACCGTAAACTTTACAAAAGGTGCAGATTCTACTTCATGACATACGCAAATACCTTCGGTGGCATGCTGAATGATAGAGTCTACAAATTGTTTTTCTTTGAGCAGGTCTAATTTATTTTGAGTACTTTCGGTGATATCGTGGATGGTAGCCAAAATGTATGTTCTTTGATTTACCTCCAGCGGAGTAGAGTAAGCTTCAATGTATTTGATTTGTCCGCTTTTTATTTGATGTTGAAACTGAAAGTAATTAGACTTTTCATTTTGAGCTTCTTGTAGTTTTTGAATAACTTCTTGCTCTTCTAAAATGTGTAAATCTGTAATTTTTAAATTGGTTAATTCGGTGTAACTATAGCCATAAAATGCCTCGGCTGCTGGATTGGCATCTTCTATTTGTTGGTTCTCTGGATTAATTAATAACTGAATGGCTTTGTCTGCTTTAAAGTATCTTCTAAAACGTTTTTCGCTTTCTAACAGGGCTATATCTGCCTTTAATCTATTAATTTCAGCCCCAATGCGGCTAGAGAAGAGTTCAAACAAAGAAGAGATCAGCCCAGTGTTTTGGATAGGTATTTTGTATAATGCCCAAATTAAACCAAGTCCATTGCCCTCATGATCAAATATAGGAGTACCAAGGTACCCTTCAATTTCCAAATCGGTCAACATGGTATCTTCAGGAAACTGCTGGGCGACTTTGTCTGGGTAAACACAGGTTTGCTTATCTACCACAAATTGACAGGGAGTACCTTCCAGCGCATAAGAAAAGTTTGGGATAATTTGATGGTCACCACAATGGACCACCGTGCGGATCACTTCTTGATTTATTAATTTTTCTCCAATGGCCAAATAATCAGCCTTTAATATTTTGCTCAGGCTTAGTGCTATTTGCTCAAAGTAATCTTGTCCACTTTTGTGAGCCGTAACCTGTACGATTTCTTTGATGAGGTTTTCTTGAGTGCTGAATAACTCCTGTTGTTTTTTTTCACGATCAATATTGGTCAATACTCCCTTGAGTTGAGAAGGTATATTGGGAGAGGCTTCAAATTGATCCCTTACCCAAATATAAGTACCTTTTGTAAGGTAAATGCGGTACTCAATCACTTGTGGTTTTTGACTATTGATAGCCTCCTGATGATACTTTTTGACCAAAACTTGATCCTCAGGATGGATTAATTCCCAGAAATTAGTGGAGGAGGTAGGTATTCCGGGTAAAGTCTGAGCAAGTGTAGGGCTAACATAGGTAAGTTGCCAGGGAGAAGATTGTGCCTCCCAAAACGCTACTGGAAGGTTTTGAGGAAAAGCTTTGACATGCGCACCTAAAGCAACTTGATTCAGATCGTTTGATTTCATGGGTAAGTAAAATTGATTATTGATTGAATATTACTTTATCGGTTTAAGAGGAATTGATCGGGGCTGGAAGGGAGTAGGAGGCATCGCTAGAGAACCTTATTCATATAACGCATGAGACTAAAAAATGATTGACAGACCTTATAAATTATTATAGGCTTATTCTCATATTACTAGACATTTTGGCTAAAGTTGGCCTTGAGGACACGGCCAACGGCGTGATCACCTTCGTTTGTGTCTCTACAAATGAAAAATTTATAGTAGTATGGCTTATTCTAAAACTCTCACACAGCCAAAGCCTTGTGAACAAAAAGCGCCAAAGCCAGCCACGGTACCAAAGCGAAGTAGTGATTGGGGGGCAGTTAAGGCAAAATCGAACAGATAGCCACGTACACGGGTTTGTTGGGGAGTAAAAGCTTTAATGGTGATAAGTCTGGATTTAATTTGCTCTTTTGTGCTCAGGATTTTCAAGTCAAAGGTATCAGATGCCCAATCCAGTGTTTCGGTCAAGTTGTGATTAACGGCATGGGTATATTTACTTTTGAGGTTATACCAAAACAAATCTGCGAAATTGGGAGCTAATGGGTGTAAATAAGTATCCTTGTGACGATCTTGAGCTTTCTCAGAGATTACCATAGGTGAAGAAGTCCGAAAGTGGGCTTGTTCGCCGAATAAAGGTACTGGTAACAATTCTACATTGGTCACCTGTAGTGGAATTCGGCTCTTTTTATCACCCAAATAGAGTTGTTGCTCCTGAAACATTCCCATCAGTAGGGTTTCTGCGGCTTTTTCTACTAAAAATGATACTCTAAAAGAAATAAACGAGGCGTTGATTTGCATACGGTCTCCCTGGATAGCGTACCCTCCCTTGGGCACATTTAAACGAGAAAAAGTAAACAGTTTAAAACGTTTGCCGTGTAGTTCGTATCCTTGATCATGTAACCAAGTAGCAAAGGGACGGTCAACGTCTCCCATAAGGCGATATATCCAGGAACTGATTTCATATTGATAGGATAATGGTAAGCTGGCACCCTGGTTGAGTACTTTGAAGGTAATCTTAAATATCATAGAAGTGTGAGTAGCAAGTGGTGGTAGTCTATTATTTTTATCGGAATTGGGAGAAAAATGTTTCGGAAAATTGTTGATATCAACGCTTTGTTTAGAGGGTAAAGGTAGTATTGCTGCCCTAATTTACCGACCTTTTTAGAGAGAAATGCGTAGGGAAAAATATTAACTAACAAAGAAGTTGTCTCAACTTTTAATAATGAATTATAAACGACTCATTTTGTCCGCTAACTTCGAGATTTTTTATCCCCGTAGCGATGCTATGGCTCAAAAAAATCGCTTTGATAGCAGGCAAAAGCAAGATCCTTACAGGACAAGCTTTCAGCAACATCCTAAAAGTCAAGACGACTTCAAAAACTAAATACTATGAGCAAACTAATCAAAAAGATCAAAAATTTATTTCAAAAAAAAATACCTGATAATCAAGTCCCAACCCAAGCATCGGACCCCCAGGAACAAATACAAATGCAGCAACAAGTGTTTCAGCAGGGGCCGATGATAGAGAGAAATGTATGGGATACAGCGCAAGAAGCTCCTCCAGCTCAGAAGCAATATAAGTACAATGAGACGGAAGTGGAAGCCCTAAAAAAAGAGTTGATTGCCCATGTAAGTCAGTTGGATTTTCAAGTGATTTCAGAATACAATAATGGTATTCAGGCTTTTAAAATTGCCAATCCTACGGAGTTTTCAAAACCCATCATAGAGCTGGGCAAAGGATTGGAAGAAAAAGTAGTAGAAGTAGTAGAGATCAGTGAAAATGGATCAGTAAACGATCTCAAGGTACTGAACAAGTCAAATAAGTTTTTACTGATTTATGAAGGGTCACTTTTAGAAGGGGAAAAACAAAATAGAGTAGTCAATGCTACCTTGTTATTAGAACCCAATTCTGACACGGTGATTCCAGTAAGCTGTGTAGAACAAGGTCGTTGGGAGCGTAAGACGCAGGGGTTTTCCAAACCAGACTATGATGGTAATAGTTCTATGCGTCGTAGCCTCAAAAAGCAAATTATTATGCAAAAACGGGGGTATGTGGCCAGTCAGAGCGAAATTTGGGAGGAAGTAGATAAATTTGCCACTAAAGAGCAAATGAGCAACTCCACCAGTGATTACTCAGACTATTACCAAAACTCCAAGAAAGAGAACTTTGTATTTAAAGAAGGGCTTACCTTCAAAACCAAAGGCGTATTTGTAAAAGCCTACGAGGAAGATTATTTCGATTATGTCAATAACCAGGACGCGTTTAGTGAAGTACTAGAGCGGGTCTCCAAAGGGTATGAAATGCATAAACAAGATAAATCGCCGGAACCAGTGGGTGAACCCAAGACCTATTTTGAAAGCATCTTGAATGAAAATCATAAAGATTTACTGGTGCAAGATTCGGTTGGGTTAGGCAAGGACATCCGTATTGAGACTGCCAACCACTACATCAGTGCCTTACAGGTAGAAAACGAGATTTTAGCGATGAGCTTTTGTAAAAAAGAAGCTTAAAGCAAAATGATTATTATTCAAAAACCTCCTAAATGTTTTGTTTAGGAGGTTTTGTATTTTTAAGCCTATAAAATCAATGCTTTACTTCTGCTTAGGCAAAATCACCTGCTGGCCAGTAGGCAGGGGAGATTGATAAGCTTTACCCCCAGTACTTTTCTGAAAATCGGCTTTAGCCGCCTCCAAAAGCTTGCGGTCAGTCAATAAATCTATACCAGTCAGGGTCAGTATTTTAGTGGCAGCCAAAGCGCCTTTATACCCTGCGGAAGTTCCATGACTTGAGCTAGTGGCCCAACTATGCCAAGGTACTCCAAAAGGAGCAGTCGCTACTCCAAAGCCTGCCGTAGGAGTAATAAAACTTACTTCTGCCACATCGGTAGAACCTCCCGATGGTAAGACCTTGCGCCAGTCACTGGGTATTTTTTTGATATCAGTCTTAAAGCCAAGTGCTTTTTTTCCTGCGGATTTTTGCAGCTTTTTACCCCAGGCTTGTTCTTCTTCGGTAAATTTGGGTGCACCTACCAGCAAAATATTTTTTTCCATGGCTCTCATCATAGGTTCGTTACGGTTGTAAGCATGCACTCCAGTAATGAGGCGGACTTTGTAAGTAGTATTGGTAGCAATAGAGGCTCCTTTGGCAATTTGCTGAATGCGTTGATAAAACTTTTCTACATTGGCGCGACTGGTATCTCTTACAAAATACCAAACCTTGGCGTAGTCAGGCACTACATTGGGTGCACCTCCACCGTTAGGAATCACATAGTGAATACGGGTAGTAGGGTACACGTGCTCTCGCATAAGATTTACGCCGTAGTTCATCATTTCTACCCCGTCCAATGCACTACGTCCGTTCCAGGGGTCAGCTGCTCCGTGGGCTGATTGTCCAAAAAATTCCACTTCAAAGTTGTTCATAGCCAGTGACTTACCAAAATTCACCCCATTGGTAGTGGCTGGATGCCACTCAATGACTGCATCCAAACCATTGAACACTCCATCTTTGGCCATATATACTTTACCTACTACAGTTTCTTCGGCAGGAGTACCAAATAACTTGATAGTGCCTTTGATTTTACGCTTGCTCATGGTACGCTTGAGCGCAATGGCTGCATTGACGCTGGCCGAACCAAACAAGTTGTGTCCACAACCTTGACCACTCATCACACCATCGGCTCTTTTTTTCTTATAAGGCACTGGTTCGTTGCCAACTCCTGGCAAAGCATCAAATTCAGCCAAAATACCAATTACTGGTTTTCCGCTACCAAAAGTAGCCACAAAAGCAGTAGGCATGCCTGCTACATTTTCTTCCAGTTTAAATCCCTCTTTTTTGAGCACATCTATCAGTAATTTGGCCGATTTAGCTTCTTTAAGGGCAGTTTCTGAGTAATTCCATAACTCTTGTGAGAGTTTCGTTACTTGCGGTTCCAAAGCAGCTGCTTCTTGTAAAGCAGCTTTTTTAAGCTTAGACATTTTTTGGGCTTGAGCTCCAAAAAAGCAGCTTAATATGCATAATAGGGTCAGTAGTTTTAGTTTCATATATTGGGTAATTATTAATTGTTGATGTTTAATTATTAATGAGTTTTCACTACCAAGAAATATTGCTCTAGATTATTCTTTGTAGCAAAGCGAGTTTTTTGATATCATTCTTCATCATCAAACATTCATTGATTGTTTTTCTTACTGGTTTTAAGAATGCTTGTAATAATTTTTAGTAGCGAAACAGCGTCGTTATGAATACTATTGTGTTGGCCTTCATCAAGGTAATTGGTAGCTTGTAATAAATCTAACCAATAAATGGTTTCATTGCACTCTTTTTGAGCAATCGCTAATTTGTGAATAAAATCTGCTTTACTTTCTGCATATTGTGCTTCTCTATACAATGCCCCTATGCTTGTTCCCGAACGTATAAGTTGTCGAGATAAATCAAACTCTTTATGGTGTTCCTTTAAAAACTTAGATAGATTGATAATTCTAATGGCAAAGTCAAAGCTCTTTTCCTTGATTAGATTTTCCTCCATGAGTTGATTTGAAATGTTTTTTAAAAATTACAAATCAAATGCTCAACATCCAAAATCAATCATTAAGTAAATTATTTCGTTGAAAAATAGGAGTATAAACTCTAATCACGTGATTAGAGATATTTTCACTAACAACTCGATTAAACTTTGATAGAAAAACAATCTACAAGAAGTGAATTATCTGATTGTCAGTACTTTTACAACTTTGTTATAATGTGTTTCGTTTGCATTAAACATTAAACATCAATCAGTAATCGAATTAAATACTAAATCCAAAATTTTTCGCCTCGTATGATTCAAAATCAGCTTTTTGTTATTAGCCGATGGATGAATGCGATTAGAAAGAAACACCACCAAAGTTTCAGTAGTAGGGTCTACCCACACCACACAGCCCGTAAATCCCGAATGCCCATAAGAAGCCTGAGAGAAAAAGCTTGGCGTATAAGAATAAGGTTTTTCAGGTTTTTTGTCCCAACCCAAGCCACGACGATTACCCTCAAAGTGAGCTTTGGTAAACGTATCTATCGTAGCCTTCTCAAAATAGCGAATGCCCCCATATTGCCCGCCCTGCAAATGCATTTGGAGATATTTGGCCACATCGTTGGAATTGGAAAAAAGCCCAGCGTGCCCGGCTACCCCGCCATGCATGGCGGCTCCTTGGTCGTGCACCGTACCTCGGATGTTCTTTTTACGGAACAAACGGTCATACTCGGTAGGCACAATGTTCAAGGCATTGAATCTACGCAAGGGTTGATAACCTAAAAAACTCATTCCCATTGTTTGGTACAGGTTTGCCTGAAGAAACTTTTCAATCGGTTGGCGAAGTTTGTGTTCGGCCAGCCGCTTAAGAGTATAGAAACTCAAATCGCTGTATTCGTAGTCATATGGCAATGAATCCACCTTTTTTTTGCGTAGCTTGGTGGCAATGGTCCACTTCCAGAGGGTGTCTTCGAGGCCAGCCCGTCCGTACACACCAGGAGCCACTTGTAAAGGAAAACGAGCGCTTTTGCGGTACTGATAAAACTTCGGGCTTAATGCTTTGTAACGAGTCAATGTACGTTGCCAATAAGGAAGATAAGGTAATAAACCCGCCTGGTGGGTAAGTACTTCACGAACTGTCATTTGGGCTTTGTTGGAGCCTTTGAGTTCGGTGAGATAATTGGCTACTTTAGTATCTAACTGTATAGAATCTTTTTCGTGCAAATACATAATGGCCGGGAGGGTGCCAGCTACCTTGGTAACCGAAGCAATGTCGTAAATAGACTGAGGAGTAATCTTTCGGCGACGGTAGTAAGTCTGATACCCATAGCTTTTGTTCCAAATCACTTTTCCCTTGCGGGCAACCACTAGTTGGCAACCCGGCATTTCGCGCAGCTTGATTGCTTTGTTAATCAACCGATCAATTTTATAAAGCGTATCTTTTCGCATGGCCACCTCTTCGGGAATGCCATAAGCCAAACGATTCAAACCTTGGATTTTTAATCCAGTTCCTTCTTTCAAGGCATTAGTTGGTGATACTGGAAGCTGCCCATCTACCCCAAAAGCGCCAAAAAGCATTTGAGGAACCAGTGCTCGGGTAATGGCATTGTCTTCATAAGCACAAGTAAGGTATTTGGATTGAACAAAGTCTTTCAGGCTATAAGCCGTGCCCAGCACATTTACCACTACTTTGGTATACTTTTCCAAATCTTTGATCAACGCTATGGTGTTTTTGGTCAAGCCATATTTTCCTCGGTTTCCGTGCTTGCGTAAATCGTGAATGCTCACTACTACTACCTTATATTTACGGGCTTTAGCCAATACCACATTGTATTGCCATTTGCGAGCCTTTTTGGCATCGATATGAAAGTGAGTAAAAGTCGCATAATTGTTCAGCATTTGTTCAAAATCATATTTGCGATCTTTACCAATATTAATAGCTGCAAAGGTGAGTGTATCCAGACGGCGAAAAGGAAGGAGACTTTGTTCATTTTTTACCACTGTTAGAGCTTTTCTATATAGTTCACGCTGAAGCGCTTTGGCCGCTGGAGTGCGTAAATCCTGGTATAAGTGTTTACGTGGAATAGGTCTAGGCTTCTTTACGAGTTGAAGGTCAAACTTAAAACCCAATACTTTTTTTACCTTTTGGTTAATGGCTTCTTGGCTAATTTTATTCTGACGAATGCCCCATTCAATCATGCGAATGGCTTTTTTCACATTTTTGGGTGCAAGCAATACATCATTTCCTGCAATTAAGGCCTGTAAATCGACTTCTCCTGGCTTATAAAACTTCGTTACCGCTTTCATATTCAGGGCATCTGTAAATATGAGTCCTTTGTAGTTGAGCTTGTCTTGCAACAAACGAGTTACGACATTTTTAGAAAGCGTGGTAGGGCGGTTTTTGGCAGGATCATAAGCAGGCAAATTCAGGTGAGCCACCATCATACTTTTTACCCCGTTTTTGATCAATTCTTTAAAAGGATACAGCTCAATACTATCCAAACGAGCACTGTCGTGTTTGATCACTGGCAAGGCATAATGCGAGTCGGTACCTGTATCGCCGTGCCCTGGAAAATGCTTGGCATTGGCCTGAATGCCATGATCTTGTAGCCCTTTCATGTAAGCAATACCCTTGCGTGCTACCTTTTCCCGATTTTCGCTAAAAGAACGATAACCAATCACCGGGTTAATACGGTTGATGTTGACATCTACCACGGGCGCAAAATTGATATGTACCCCAATACGCCTCATTTGTTGGGCGATTTGGCTTCCCATTTGGTAAATGAGTGAGTCATTGCGGATAGCTCCTAAGGTCATTTGAAAAGGAAAATCCATCATATTTTTGAGGCGCATGCCCAGTCCCCATTCGGCATCCATGCCAATCATAATAGGTACTTTAGCCAATTGTTGAAACTGATTGGTCCATTGTACTTGCTTATCTACATATCCGCGCATAAAAATGAGGCCGCCAATTTGGTGTTTTTTGATAAGTTTGGTCAGGTTTACCCGATGGGTATCTGGCAAATGGGTATACACCCCCACCATCATCAATTGCGCAATCCTTTCTTGTGGAGTCAGGCGGTTAAACACACTGTCTACCCATTGTTTTTTTTCTTGGCTAATAGCTGAGTCCTTTGCCAGGCGCTCTTTTTCGGAGTGTTGTCCACAGTACCAAAATAGCGGGAGTACTACCGCAAGACATAGGGTAGGGAATAAGCGGTTTTTGGGTTTTAAGGCCATGTATGATCAAATTCTTCTGAGATTGTTTGAGCTATTAAAGAGCAAGATACTATACTCTACCTGTTTATAACAAACATAATCCTTTCATTATTTTGTTAATGGATTGTAAATCAAGGATAGCAACAAATCACAGGCTTCCATCGTACAGATAGTTGTAACTAAAAGTTTAGTTGATTGCTTATACTTTCAAATTTAATTTGTAAATTTGTTAATCAAACGGTTTTGTAAATACAAAGCCTCATGGTAACAAAGCTAAAGTGATAATCAACAGTTTTTTAACACCTTAAATGAAACAGCGATGAAGATACCATCTATAATGAAAATCAATAAGCATAAGCGCTTTAATTTTACCCCTCGCTATTACGATCCGGTAAAAGAACGTATCGAGGAAAAAATAACTGAGGCGCGCATTGCTCAAGGCAAAGAAGTAGAGTCCTCAGAAGGACGTACTGGGTATTCGGTAAGAATATCAGATGCATTTAGCCGAAGAGAACGCCAAACCCGTAGCGTAGGTGCTTTTCGTTTAGTTTTCTTATTGTCTATCATATTAGTACTGGCGAGTTATGTAATGTACGGGAGTGAAACTATCAAGATTGCTGGATTAAGTCTAAACTATGGAGAATATTTTCCTTACGTATTAGGAATTGTCATCGTAGGTTATATATTTCTTCGCTTGAAGCGTAAAGTTTAGTCAATAACCAAAGACTAAAAACCAACAGCTAATTACCAAAATCAATCATTAAACAACGAATCATTCAACATTGGAAGACATCATACAATTATTACCTGACTCCATTGCCAATCAGATAGCGGCAGGAGAAGTAGTACAGCGACCTGCTTCGGTAGTGAAAGAGCTGATGGAAAACGCCATCGATGCCCAAAGCCGAAATATCAAAGTGGTGATTAAAGATGCAGGTAAAATACTGATCCAGGTAATAGACGATGGCTGTGGTATGTCTGAAACCGACGCTCGCTTAAGCTTTGAACGTCATGCCACGTCTAAAATTCGTTCTTCCGATGATTTGTTTTCTATTTATACCATGGGGTTTAGGGGAGAAGCTCTGGCTTCTATTGCTGCGGTAGCCGAGGTAGAACTCAAAACCAAACGCAAAGCCGATGATTTAGGCGTGTATTTATGTATGGCCGCCTCTCAGCTCAAAGCTCAGGAAGCCGAAACTTGCAAAGACGGAACTTCTATCGCGGTTAAAAACCTGTTTTTTAATGTCCCCGCCCGCAAAAACTTCCTCAAATCCAATGCGGTAGAAATGCGGCATATTTTGGATCAATTTCATCGGGTGGCGCTTGCTAATCCTGACATTAATTTTTCGCTGTATCACAACGATACAGAGGTATATAACCTGTATGCAGGAAAACTGGTCAATCGTATTACGGCTATTTTTGGAAAAAACTACCGCGATAAATTGGCTTTTTGCCAGGAAGATACTGAGTTGATCAAAATCAAAGGGTATATTGGTAAACCCGAAAACGCCAAGAAAACCAAAGGAGATCAGTTCTTTTTTGTGAATAATCGGTACATCCGCCATGGCTACCTGCATCATGCTGTCATGAATGCTTTTGAAGGCTTGATCCCTTCGGATATGCACCCTTTTTATGTATTGTTTATTGAGATTGATCCTAGACACATTGATATCAACGTACACCCCACCAAAACCGAGATTAAGTTTGATGATGAGCGAACCGTGTATGCAATCATTCAAGCCGCAGTAAAAAAGTCTTTAGGAACCCATAACTTGACTCCTTCGCTGGACTTTGAGGCGAATGTAAACCATGATCCTACTTTGCCTCAATTTCAACAACGTTTCCCGAAACCTGACTACCAAAGTGGTGGAGGAGGGAACAATTATCGCCCCTTTGAGAAAAGTCCTCAGGAAAAACGGAATCTGTCAAACTGGCAGAAAATATATGAAGGACTGGAAAAAAAGGCCATCCAGGAAAACACTTTTGGCACGTTTGAATTTGAGGAAACCAAACAGCCCCAAAACGAAGAAAATACCCTCACTTTTGAGAGTAATGCCAATAAACTTGGGAATGAAAGCCCCACTACAAAACCTGATCGGCCTATAGAGCCAGTAGGTGAGCGGCAAAGCTTTCAGGTTCATAATCAATACATTATTACTCCAGTACGCTCTGGATTGATGCTCATTGACCAACACGCTGCCCACGAACGCGTATTGTACGATAAGTTTTTGGAATCTCTCAAAAATGATAGTGGAGCAGCCCAACAATTGTTGTTTCCTACGACCATTACCCTCAATTCGGGTGATTTTCAGTTGATATTGGAAATAGAAACCGAAATTCGTAACTTAGGCTTTATATTTGAAGTTTTACCCGAGAATCGCCTTGAAATTAAAGGAGTTCCGGCAGATATAACCAATGAAAATGAACAGGAATTGTTTGAGGGTTTTCTTGAGCAATTCAAAAACTACCAATCAACTCTAAAGGTTGAGCGCGAGTCAATCGTAGCGCGGTCGTTAGCCAAACGTTCCGCTATTCGGGCAGGTACCAAGCTTACTTCAATGGAAATGAACTTACTGGTAGACCAGTTATTTGCTTCTTCCAATCCTAATTATACCCCCGATGGTCGCCCCACCCTGGTGATGTTGACATTAGACAAGATTAAAGATTTTTTTGAAAAACCAGACTTCTTATGGGAAACTTGACGCCTATAGCAAGGGGCTTACTAGTAATAAATATAGCAGTTTTTGCCATTGATCAACTCATTAATAAGGGGGTACTTACCATGTATGGTTCTCTATACTACATAGAGTCGCCTGCTTTTCGCCCGTGGCAACTATTGACCCACATGTTTCTGCATGCCGATTTTATGCACTTACTAGGAAACATGATGGGACTTTTCTTTTTTGGCCCATGGCTAGAGCGTTCGTGGGGAGCGCGTAATTTCTTCATTTTTTATGTTGCTTGTGGTTTTGGAGGTGCTGCTTTGCAAATGGGTGGAGTGAGCTTTAATTTCCAAAAGGATAAGCAAGTGTTGGTAACTCAACTAAAGGAGGTGGAGAAAAATCAAGCTGATTTGAAGAAGTATTTAAAAACACCTACTCCATCCAGCCTTGAAGCTTATGAGAAGAAATACGAAGTAGCCTTGTACCAAAAAAATCAAGAGTATTTCAAGCAAGCCAAAGCTTTTTTGGTAAGAGTAAATAACATGGAAACCGATACGGCTAAGGTTGATTCAGCAGTATTGGCCAAACTTCGGGCAGAGAAAGCAGAGATTTTAGGGAGTATAAAAAAAGAACTTAACAAATTTGAGCGATTAAACTCCAAGAGAATTGAGCAACTAGAAAATCGTATTAATGGAGGGATAGGTTTCTCAATGCTGGGAGCTTCTGGAGCTATTTTTGGAATTTTATTAGCCTTTGCGTTGTTTTTCCCTAACGTAGAGATGATGTTGCTATTCTTCCCAGTTCCTATCAAGGCCAAATATTTTGTGCTATTTTACATGGCTTTTACCATTTATGCGGCCGCTGGAGGCAATGTTGGTATGGGCAATGTAGCCCACCTGGCCCACTTAGGAGGAGCCATTGTAGGCTTTATACTAGCGCGATTCTGGTTATGGCGATACAAGTATTGATGCCAAAACTAAAGGGACTTGAAGAATTTTTGAGGTTAAAATGAGAGTTACCTAACAATAATTTGAATATTTTCGTTACCTTTAGAAAGGTAAATAACCTCTAAAAAATGTAATAACAAACACTAGGAATGCTACAAAAAAATTAAAAGATAATTTACAAATGTTAAACGACCTTAAAAACGCTTTTCGTAAACCAAATAATGCCCTAGCCCAGATCATTATTATCAATGTGATTGTCTGGATTGCGGTAAATATGATTTTCTTATTCAGTAAGCCAGCTGCGGCTACTGTAGGTAAGTACCTCATGGTACCAGGGCCCTTGTCGGAGTTATTGTACCGCCCCTGGACCTTGGTAACTTATGGATTTACGCATACCGACTTTATGCACATATTCTGGAATATGATTGCATTATATTGGTTTGGGATGCTGATTGCTGAATATCTGAACAGTAAGCGCTTGATTTCTCTATATGTGTTAGGAGCCATTGCGGGTTCGCTAGCTTATGTATTAATATATAACTTTTATCCTGGAGCAAAAATGGGCTGGTCAATGTTGGGAGCCTCTGGTGCGGTGTATGCCGTAGTAGTAGGAGCCGCTACATTAATGCCTAACTATTCATTTCACCTGTTTTTTATAGGCCCAGTAAGGATCAAATATATTGCAGCAGTTTTTGTATTGGTTTCTTTATTTAGCTTGAGAGGTGGAAACGCTGGAGGACAATTGGCGCACTTAGGAGGTGCTATGATGGGATACTTATTTATCATTGCTTTAAACAAAGGAACTGATTTAGGAGGATGGCTTCACTATATTTTAGACGGTATCAAGGGCTTGTTCCGCAAGAAGTCTAAAATGAAGGTAACTTACCGCAAGAGTAAAGTAACAGCCAATGCGGGTAATGAGTATGCCAGAGCCAATCGCAGAACAATGAACAACGCAAACGTAACCCCTGATCAAGCAGAGATTGATGCTATCTTAGACAAGATTTCAGAGTCGGGTTATGAAAGTTTATCCAAAGAAGAAAAACAACGACTTTTTAACGCCAGTAACGAGAAATAACGAATTACTGGAAATACGAATAAATTTTAAGATGTTCTGTTTCTGCCAAATTGGTAGAGGCAGAACATTTTTTTTGAAAAATATTCTACTGCTTGTCGCGTTTTGAAAAAATGTTCCGTATTGGTCTAAAAAACTACTTACTTAAAAACTAACGCAAACAAAGTAAACACATGAGCAATAAATCTTGGCTAGGGTTTGTAGCTGGTATAGCAGTAGGAGCAACTACTGCCGTGTTGCTGGCACCCGACAAAGGAAAAAATACCCGCAAACGTATTAAAAGTAAAGCAAAAGATTGGGGAGTAGACTTAGACAAAGTAGAACAACGCGTGGACAAGGGAGTGGATAGAGTGAACGATTTGGCACAATCTGCTTTGGATAATATAGGGAGCTATTCACCACGAAAAGCCCGAAAAAAAATAACCGCTTAATTATAGAAAGCATCTCGCCTTTATATAAAAAAAGCCCTTAGTCGTATGATTAAGGGCTTTGGTTTATATAAGTATTTTGTATTGTTACTGATCCAGTTTCAATACAGCCATAAAAGCTTCTTGTGGGATTTCTACCCGACCTACCTGACGCATTCGCTTCTTACCTTTTTTCTGCTTCTCAAGTAGTTTGCGCTTACGCGTAATATCACCGCCATAACATTTAGCTGTTACGTTTTTACGCATTGCTTTCACCGTTTCTCTTGCAATAATCTTGGCACCAATGGCCGCCTGAATAGCAATTTCGAACATTTGGCGTGGGAGTAGCCCTCTCAGTTTTTCGCACAAACGTTTCCCCCAGTCATATGCCTTGTCGCGGTGTACAATGGCAGAAAGCGCATCTACCTTTTCCCCGTTCAATAAAATGTCCAGCTTCACCATATTAGAAGGTTGGAAACCCATCAATTCATAATCGAGTGACGCATACCCACGAGAAATGGTTTTTAAGCGATCAAAGAAGTCAAAAACGATCTCAGCCAAAGGCAACTCAAATGTCATTTCTACCCGATCAGAAGTGAGGTAGTGTTGGTTTTTGAGCACCCCTCGTTTATCTATACATAGGCTAATCACAGGGCCTACAAAATCAGCTTTAGTAATGATTTGAGCCCGTACAAATGGTTCTTCTACGTGGTCTATCAGGGTAGGTTCAGGCATTTCAGCCGGAGCCTGTACATCTACTACTTCTTCATCTCTTTTGAGATGAGCTTTGAATTGTACCGAAGGCACCGTAGTGATTACAGTCATATTGAATTCTCGCTCTAGGCGTTCTTGTACGATCTCCATGTGCAACATACCCAAGAATCCGCAACGGAATCCAAAACCTAAAGCCGCTGAAGTTTCAGGTTCCCATACCAGCGAAGCATCATTGAGCTGTAGTTTTTCCATAGCATCACGCAGGTCTTCGAACTCCGAAGTTTCTACTGGATAAATTCCAGCAAAAACCATTGGTTTTACATCTTCGAATCCAGCAATGGGTTCCTGGCTTGGATTTTTTACCTGAGTGATCGTATCTCCTACTTTTACTTCTTTGGCTTGTTTAATCCCAGAGATAATATAGCCTACATCGCCTGCTTCTATTGATTCTCGAGGCTCTTGTTTTAGTTTTAATACCCCGATTTCATCGGCCAGGTATTCTTTTCCAGTGGCCATAAACTTTACCTTTTCTCCTTTATGGATGGTACCGTTTACAACCCGGAAAATAACCTCTACCCCGCGAAAGGGATTAAACTCTGAATCGAAAATCAAGGCTTGCAATTCAGCATTTTTGTCTCCTTTAGGAGGTGGTACTTTCTTAACAATAGCCTCTAAAATTTTGTCTACCCCAGTACCTTCTTTACCACTGGCTGGAATAATTTCTTCGCGGTCACAACCAATCAAGTCAATGATTTCGTCAGATACCTCCTCAGGCATAGAGTGTGGCAAGTCAATTTTGTTCAAAACCGGGATAATCTCCAGGTCGTTGCCAATAGCAAGGTAAAGGTTTGAAATGGTTTGAGCCTCAATACCTTGCGAGGAGTCTACGATAAGCAAGGCACCTTCACAGGCCATAATAGAGCGGGATACTTCGTAAGAAAAGTCAACGTGTCCGGGAGTATCTATTAGGTTGAGTGTATAGTCTTCTCCCTCATAATGATATACCATCTGGATGGCGTGGCTCTTGATCGTAATACCGCGCTCACGTTCCAAATCCATATCATCTAATACCTGGGCTTGCATATTGCGCTCCGATACAGTTTGAGTAAACTCCAACAAACGATCTGCGAGGGTACTCTTACCATGATCTATATGGGCAATGATGCAAAAGTTTCTGATATTTTCTTGTTTCATTATGGTATTGCTAAATTCACCAACAGGAGTCGTCTTAACATTCTGTTGCTAAGATATGTTAGGCATACGTACTGTTGAATTAACAAAATTAACGATAAAAATTTATTATCTTATAATTAGCTGCGATTTGAATTCTATTCAATATTTTTGCTGGGGTTTATTTTGATTGACTTAGCTTCTTTTTGACTAAGAGAAAATGGAACAAATAGGACTCATTCTTTGCGCAGTTATTTGGGGTGAAAATAGGACTTAGGAGGCTCAGAACAAATACTTTTGTTGATTAATGAAATTGAATTCTTGACTTTAGACTAGACAGAATAAAGATAAAATGCAAACGGTTTATAAGGGGGATTTTTGTGAATATATTTTTCAGGAGGAACACAAGCTTTTGATCGGGAGATGGTTCAATACCGATCATATGACTCAGGATGTTTTTAAAGAAGAATTGATCAATGGAGAGTTGTTTGCAATCAAAGCCTGTAACCCAAACATATATCTGGTAGACACAAGCGGCTTTGAGTTACCTATTACCCCTGAAACTCAAAAATGGATAGCAGAAAACATAGCGGTTTTTTATGCCCAGAATGGAATAAAGAAACTCGCCTTTTTGAGGCCACGAATCTTTGTAGCTCAGTTGTCTATACAGCAGTCCAATGATGAAACTGCCAACCGGGAAGTAGAGAAGAAGCATTTTTCTGATGAAGAAGAAGCCTTGGCCTGGTTGAAATCTTAAAGGTTATGAAGCAAACAGTTTTAGGATTCATTTTATTGTTTGCAGCACTGTACAATGGTGTTGGCCAGCCTCAAAACCTAGTGCCCAATCCAGGGTTTGAGGTGATGGATAGCTGTCCAAAAACATTTGGCGAAGTGCACCGACTCAAACATTGGGAGAACTATCACTACACCCCTGATCTTTTTCACGAATGTGCCGCTACTAAATATGTAAAAATCCCTATTAATTTTTTTGGACAACAAATGCCTGCCAGTGGTAAGGGATACGCCGGTATTACGGTGTATCATCAGAAGTACCCCAATGAGGTGATAGGAGTAGCTTTGAAAGAACCTTTGCAAAAAGGGGTAAGTTATGAAGCCAGAATTAAAGTTTCGTTGGCAGAGCGCTACTCAAAATATGCAACCAATAACCTTGGCTTTTTATTTACCAATAAGCCACGTGAAGCTTATAATGGTAAAAAAGTTCATATAAGAACTACTGAAGTGATTCGCGAAACCAAAGAATGGGTAACCATAGGCGGAGTGTTTGTACCCGATAAAAACTACCGATATATGATGATCGGAAATTTTTTTGATCACGAGCATACCAAACGGCAAGTCATCAATTCTACAGTAAAGTATCCAGCAGCTTATTACTACATTGATGAGGTGTACGTGGCCAAACAAGGGAAACGAATGAGCTTTTCGTCAGGAGTAGCGATAAAGCCTGGAAAGATTTGTTGCCTCGACAATGTGTTGTTTGATTTTGACAAAGCTAGCCTGAAACCTTTTTCTCAAAAAGAATTGCTAAAACTCGCGAAGCTGCTACGAAAAGAAAAGCATCTAAAAATTCAAATTGCAGGACATACAGATAATATAGGAACAGAGAAAGATAACTTGGATTTGTCGTTGCGAAGGGCACAAGCGGTCGTTGATTTTTTAGTCAACCACGAAGACATAAAACCGAATCGTTTGCAGGCTAAGGGGCGGGGAGAGAGGCAACCGGTGGCTACTAACCAAACTGCGAGTGGACGTGCCCTCAATCGGAGGGTTGAATTCGAGGTATTGACAAAATAAGGGGCGAGGCATCATCATAAAATAGATCAGACAAGTATTTGCTATCTGGGCAAACGAAGAGTAGAACGTTATTTGCAAGTAGAAACTTGAAATGCCAGATTACCACTATTTTAACTACAAACGCCATGGGAGTGGATATACATGTTGGGTCGGAACCCGATATTTTTGAAAATGATTACACGCAATTCCAGCACAGGTATCGCTTGAGTCGTCAGTTTTGTTGGTTGATTACTGATTTTAAAGATGGACAAGAGAATGAATTGATACAACTAGCCAAAATAACCAATACCGATATTTCTCCTTTAATTAAAATGTGTGATTACCCACCAGAGCTATCCCCTGATCGTTATCGATTTTTATATGGTAAACCTCAGGAAACAGAAGCTCAGGTAATGACCCGAGTACAGCATAAAAAGCAAGCCAGCCAGCAATCTATAGACACTACGGAGCTTTTGGTGCATAAATTATTGTTAGGGTTAAAAAATAAGCCTGATTTTTACGAGCACATCAAGTACGTGAATCAAAACAAGTTTTGGTTGAAAGTATATTTCAGAGGTATTGAGAATGATATGCTCAATCAAAATTTTCAGGATAATAATCTAGGGCAAGATTTGCGTAATTTTTTGAATACAATGGAATATATCCGGGAAAAAAAGGGAGAGTTTGTCTATTTTAAATTTTTATAAGTAGCGAGGAATTGATCAACTCATTACTAAGAAATTTCTGATCACAGAGGGAGGACTGTCCTCCCTCATTGTATGAGCATATTTCTAATCAAGAGGAACCAGTGTCATAATGATTTTTTTTCCGGTATCGTCTATTGATGAAAATCTAAATTGGGTAGGGCTTAGTTTCAAGATAGTCATTTTCTTGTCTTGTCCATCGGCCTTAAGGGTGATCTCTTTACCATTCATTTTCCAGGTGCCCGATTGCTCTTTGCCATCGCCCAGGTTTACTTTTGTGCTGCCGTCTTCCTTAAATTCCCAACGAAGGTTGCCCAACATTTGTTGAAGCATCAAAATGGTAGCCTGCTTATCTTTGTCAGGGAGTTTATCATATTCGGCTTTTTGAGCAGCAGGTAAACTCTCAATGATATGCTCCAGAGAAATTTTCCATTTACCGATTAAATCTTTTTTATTGTATTGTGCCTGCGATGAAATTTGAATGATGAATAATAGTGCTAAAGTAGTCAATACAATATTGAGTTTGTTTTTCATAAAATTGTTCGTTGTATGTGAAATTCAAAGTTATAAATACTTACTTGCTAAAACCTGTTGTTGTGGAGGAAATATTTGGATATCACGTTGAAAAAAATGTTGATCCTTCCAAATTGCAATTAGATCGTAACAAAGGGTATCAAATTGTATAATTTGCATCATCAACGATTCTTAAGAAAACTTATTTTGGCAACCTTATTTGACAAACCTCAACAGTTTCCGCTAGCGGAGCGAATGCGGCCGATAAAACTGGAAGAATATCAGGGTCAACCCCATTTGGTAGGCGAACAAGGAGTAATCACTAAGTTACTACAATCGGGCAAAACCCCTTCTATGATTTTTTGGGGACCACCAGGAGTAGGCAAAACTACTTTGGCGCGTTTGGTAGGTAAAACCTTGGATAAACCTTTTTTTACCTTGAGTGCTATTAGCTCAGGGGTAAAAGAGGTACGACAAGTAATAGAGAAAGCTCGGAACCGACCTGGAAGCATTTTATTTATTGATGAAATTCATCGTTTTAATAAAGCCCAGCAAGACGCCTTGTTGGGAGCCGTAGAAACAGGGTTGATTACGTTGATTGGAGCAACTACCGAGAACCCGTCTTTTGAAGTAATTTCGGCGCTTTTATCGCGCTGCCAAACGTATATTCTCAATGCATTGACTCCTGAAACTTTGGTAGGGTTACTCGAAAATGCCCAGACCAAGGATGATTGGCTCAAGACTAAAAACATTGTGTTGACAGAAACTGAAGCTCTACTGAATCTTTCAGGGGGCGATGCCAGAAGGTTACTCAATTTGTTTGAATTGATTGTCAGTGCTTTTCCGGAAAATCAAGAAGTATTAGAAATTACTGACCAATGGGTACTGGATACTGCTCAGCAAAAAACGGTACTATATGATAAATCGGGAGAGCAGCACTATGATATTATTTCTGCTTTTATAAAATCTATTCGGGGCAGTGACCCCAACGCCGCAGTGTATTGGTTGGCGCGTATGGTAGAAGGAGGCGAAGATCCTAAATTTATTGCTCGGAGACTGGTGATTGCCGCATCAGAGGATGTAGGAAATGCTAATCCGACCGCTTTGGTAATTGCTACGAATTGTTTTCAAGCGGTTAACATGGTAGGATATCCCGAGGCTGAAATTATTTTAGCGCAGGCCACTACTTATTTGGCTTCTTCACCCAAAAGCAATGCGAGTTATATGTCTATCCGAAAGGCCAAAGAACTGGTACGTCAAAAAGGGGATTTGCCTGTACCATTGCATTTGCGAAATGCGCCTACCAAGCTTATGAAAGCTCAGGGTTATGGAAAAGGGTATCAATACTCTCATGATTATCCAGGCAACTTTAGCCCACAAGAGTATCTGCCTGATGCTATCGCCAATACAACCCTGTATGACCCTGGTCAAAACGCGCGGGAAAACGAGCTTCGGAAACGATTAAAGCAATTGTGGCAGGATAAATATGGATACTGAAAAATAGTTTTTTGGGATAATTTTTTAACTTGTGAGTTTCTCACACTCAGTTAGCAAATCATATATTAATGGTCAATAGGGTGAAATTGGTGCTTCGTGGTGGTTTATTATCGGGTTGGTTGTTGTTGCAATGGACAATTTTATCTTTGGCACAAACCCCGACAGTTTCTTGGAAATCGGTGCAAGCTAGTAAGAAAGGAAGTATTGAGGTATACTATGTCGAAAATAAACCTTTTGTATACAAAATGGGCAATGCCCTGGCTGGTATAGAAAAAGAGTTATTGGATGCTTGGGTAACTTACCTACAAAAAAACTATCAGGTAGCGCTTACCCTTCAGTTTAAACCATTGGCCAATACCAATAGTGTGTACACCCGCATTAAAAATAGCTCGGCCAAAGAGCCTCGGCTAGGCATTTCTTCATTGGCCATTACCCCCGAAAGATTAAATGATGTAACATTTACCCCTCCTTATTGCCCCGAGATAGCGGTATTGGTGTCTAATTCTGCCGTTCCTGGTATTCAAAATTCTGAAGAGTTACAGAAAATCCTACATGACTTTACGGTTTTGTATATGCGTGAAGGTCGATTTGAGGAATATTTAAGTGAAATCAGAAAGCGTTTACCTCAGGTGAAATCTTTGGCAGTGGGGAGTGCAAGCAACATTTTGCAAAGGATAGATACAGGCATTGATAACTTTGGCTATGTAGCCTTGCCTCAGTATTTGGCGGGCCTTAAACAAGGATTACGTATTAAGCGACAAAAGCTACTCGAAATTACCCACGAAGGGTATGCACTCATGTTGCCCTCTGGAAGTGACTGGAAGGTGCCTTTAGATGCATTTTTTAATAGTGAAGACTTCAAAACTCAGTTGCCGCTTATTCTAAAAAAATACTTAGGAGAAAACATTGAAGAACTGCTTACTAAAATAGTTCCAAGTGCTACCAAGGGAGCTAATGAAAATGTGCAGGCGATTAAAAAACAACTCAAAGACCTGGAATCCCAAAAGAAGGATGCTGGGCAAAGACGTAATCAGTTGTATATCAATATTTTCATTGTAGGATTTGTGTTAGCGGCTATTATCTTGTTGTTGCTCTATCGGAACAACTTGCAAAAACAAAAATCTAATCTATTGTTGCGCCAGCAAAAAGAGGAAATAGAGATACAAAAAAATGATTTGGCCGAAAAAAATGAACAAATCCTTCAGCAGAAAGAAGAAATTGCCCAGCAGCGTGATGATGTGATGGCTAAAAACATTGAAATTGAAAAGCGTAAAGACGAACTCAAAAAGCTCAATCAAGTAAAGGATCGCTTGTTTTCTATTATTTCTCATGATTTAAGAAGCCCACTTAATAGCCTAAAGGGAACCCTGGCATTGATGGAGATGGGAGTGTTGGAAAAAGATGAGTTGGCACACTTTAGTAGTGAATTGAACAAAGAGTTATCGCATGTGCTCGAGTTGATGCAAAACCTGCTAGAGTGGGCTAAAGCTCAAATGGAAGGCATGCAGGCGGTGATTCAGTTAATTGATATTCAGAAATTGGTACAAAGCAATATCGGTTTGTTGAGCCCAATAGTGGAGAAAAAAGGACTCAAAATCATTAGTGAAGTTCCCATAGATACTCAGGCGTATGGCGATGAAGAAATGATTAAACTGGTAGTGAGAAATTTACTGAGTAATGCGATCAAATTTACGCCAAGTGGAGGGGCCATTCGGGTACAGACAAAAATGCTGGCCAATGAATTAGAAGTCGCCATTCTTGACAATGGGGTAGGGATGAGTCCCGAAAAAGCAACGAGATTATTCAACGCTGATACTCATTTTACTACCAAGGGTACCAATAGCGAAAAAGGCACTGGACTAGGATTATTGATTTGTAAAGAGTTTGTAGAGAAAAACAACGGGCGTATTTGGGTAGAAAGCGTACCAGATGAAGGAAGTGCGTTTAGGTTTACTCTTAAAATTAGTGGTTAGTTCAATTATAAATTGATCAATGATGAATTATGAATTTTTTTTGGCCACACCTAATGTTTACAACTAAGATTTGAATAGCGAGTATGGGGAAGGATAACATCATCAAAGAATCAATTCAATTATAAATGCGAATCAATAGTTAAAAT
>DMXI01000246.1 GCA_003483885.1 Microscillaceae bacterium | reverse complement strand
GTGACCTCGAGATTTGGTTTGAACCAGGAAAATTTTTGGTAAGCGAGGCGGGACATTTCTTCGTGAAAACCAACGTGATTAAAACTACCCCTGCCACTGTATTTGTAGGAGTAGATTCAGGGCTCAATCACTTGATTCGTCCTATGATGTATGATGCTTACCATACCATTGTGAATGTGTCTAATCCAGTTGCTACCTCAAGAGTGTATACCGTGGTAGGCTACATTTGCGAAACCGACACCTTTGGCTGGGATCGTAAGCTCAATGAAGTGCGCGAGGGGGATATTATTGCCATGAAAAATGCCGGTGCTTATGGTTTTAGCATGGCCTCTAATTACAACTCTCGTTTTCGTCCAGCCGAAGTATTAGTACACAATGGCAAAGCCCATTTGATCCGTAAGCGAGAAACTATGGACGATATTTTGAAAAACCAGGTTTTGTTAGACTTTGAGGAGCCTGTAAAGGCGTAATAGTTCATAGTGGGTAGTTGGTAGCCTTTAGGGCTAAGCAAGATTGCACCTAGAGACAAGTTCTTGGAAATAAAATTGCTATACCAAGCGGGGAGTGTTTACTTCCCGCTTTTTTTATGGAGGAGCCGTTTTACAGAATATTTATGGGGAAAAGACTATTTTTTAAAAAAATACGTATATTAAAAAAGCAAAAACAACAAATTTCCAAGCCATGAACAATCGATTGAATGTGCCGATAGAGCCTGATGCTCGTTGTCAACAGGAAGCTCGCAAACTATGGGCCCATTATGACCCTGATTATGAAGAGGCTTTTTGGCTTACTTACCGTCCTTTGATTGAGGTAGCCCGACAGCACGCACAAGAAGCAATCATTGTAAGGCATCAGATACGTCAAACAAAAGTAGCGACCAAGGAAAATGAGGTAAGCGAAACCTTTATTCAGTCTCGTCGCCATTCTTTTACCGAGTTATTCTATGCCAGTTTGTTGTTGATATTTGTTATTGTATTGTACAAGGCCCATTTGCATCGTCAAAGCCCCAATAATCCCGGTTTGGACAAATTGCGTTACGCCCCCCCTCCAAAACCTGACTTCTTTCCTGAAGCACTTTCGCACGCCTTGAATGAACCCTCAGAAATTTTGGACTTGGGCTATTTGGGAATGAACAAAGTGCCTGAACAAGTAGGAGACCTCATTCATTTGGAACGGTTGTATATCAATGATAATGAGCTCATGTTTTTGCCCTCAGCTCTACAACAGTTACCCAAACTTCGCCACCTCAATGCGTCTAAAAATGAAATATTTACGATCAATGGCATCGAGAAAATCAAAAGCTTACAGTCATTGTATCTGCAAAACAATAGTTTAAGAAGTCTTCCTAAAAATTTGGGCGATTTACACCACTTAGAAATCTTGTTTTTAGAAGATAACAACCTGAGTGAGCTACCAACCTCCATTCGCTATTTGAAGAGCCTGAAAAGCTTGTATTTGAGAAAAAACAGTTTGACATCTTTGCCTTATGTGATTGGAGATATGCATGGCCTGAAGGCATTGTATGTGGAATATAACCAGTTAGATGAATTGCCTATGAGCATTGGTAGGCTCAAAAGCCTGGAATTTCTGGACTTGGAAGGGAATAAGTTACGCTCTATCCCGTCTGAAATAGCAGGGATGGAAAACCTTATTCGGCTAGACTTGAGCTACAACCAAATGACTTATGTCACCTCGAGCATTCGTAACTTACGTTTTTTATATAAACTAGACCTTTCTCATAATCAACTTCACGATTTGCCTTCTGCTTTTAAGCAATTGACTAGTTTGGAAGAGTTGAATTTGGCTGGAAACCCCATGAATAAAACTACCGTGGCTAAAATCAAAAGCTGGTTGCCCAAGTGTAAGGTGATTTTTTAATACTTTACCAATACCCTCTCCTTATTCTTACCTTTCAATGCAGGCATTTGCTCTACGTTGTGTAGGCGTCTGGCCCAATAAGGAACTCCTTCAGTTTGGTTGGTAATATATTGATATACTTCCTTGAAAGTGAGCTGGTTATCACGGTTAGCGTCCGCGTTTTTGTTGTGAATAGCTTTGAGAAAAAAGTAAGTAAACATTCCGTGTTGTTTGGCATTGTACCAGCTCGATACCTGAGTGCTTTGCGAAGAGGCCAACAGTGTCCCGTTTTTGATGCCTTTGATTCCCTTAGATTTGATACCAATCGGAGAGATATTTTTGAGGATTTCGGCCCCTGAAAAGCAAGCGTCTAATACCACGGTAACCGATTTGGCGGGAAGCTTGGCCAGGTTGTTATAAAATACGTCAATGGCATACCCCGCCAGCGAAACATATTGTGGATCGCATTCTACGGGAACAAAATATCCTTTGAAATTTTTGGTGTCCGGAGCACCATGGCCTGAATAAAACACAAAAACATCACTCTTGTCTGCTTTTACAGTGTTGTAGAGTTTGCCCTGATAGTTGGATTGATTGCCAAATAATATTTCAAAATCACCCTTGGTCGCATTTTCCTGATAATAGATGTTGCCTGGTTGAAAACCCAATACCTCGATGAGGTACTTTTTGATACTACGAGCATCGTTGATGGCAAACTTTACTTCTTTGGTTTTTAGATAATTACGGTTGCCAATCACTACGGCGATGGCGTCACGGTTTTGCATGTGGGTTTTGGGCAGGTTTAGGTCTACTTCGGCTGTTTGAGGGGTGCCCGAAGAAGTTGTTTGGTTTACTTTAGGCTTAGTTGAGGAAGTAGGAGGTGTCGGTTTTGTTGAGGAATTGGTAGCTACCTTAATTTGGATGGGGGCTAATTTAATGGCCAACTGGTTACTATTAAAAGCTACTTGTTGGGTGTTATCGTAGACATACTTTTTGAAATAATGATTCTTCACTTCTACATGTAGTAAATGAAACCTCCCTTGATCATCTAGAGTAAATTGGGGATTTTGATAATAATTACCAGCAAAGTGTTTATCAAATTTTTTGGCTTCACTGAGTGGGACTTTTAAGTAAAAGGTATAAGTATTGTCAATATCAATTTTATAAGTTTCATTGTCAGCATCGTACTTATTACGCGCTTTCTTCCAATTGAGGTTTTTTTGAGCCAAGGCATTGACTGCTTCCTGGGTCAAGACCTTGATTTGTTTTTGGCGATTTGCCTCGGTTACCCTTTTTACATAGTCAGACGATTTCTCAAATTTATCTTTTTGCTCCCACTTTTTAAGCGCTTTTTGTACCTGTTGGAGAACACGTGTTTTGGCTGGTATTTCAAATAATCCCGCGTATCCTCTGATAAATAGAGTATAAGTGGCTACGTCGCTTTCAACCGTAATTACCTTATTCCTGATCACTCTAAAGTCTTGTATGGGGTGCTGGGCAACAACCTTACCTAACCTTTGCGTGTCTTTCTCCCCGTAAGCCTTGAGTGTATTGTGATTATCTAAAACCACAAACCCTTTTCTGGTAGGTGTGTTGTTACGAATAGAGGGCTGATTGAAGTGTATTTGTTTCGCTGGTTGATCTAATCGCAATGTTTTATAGGCTTTTCGAGATTTCTCGCTGATAAACTGTAAGGTCCCATCACCAAATGCTACTACAAGTTTACCATAATCTGGGGTGGATTTGGCAACGGTTATTTTCTGAGCAAATTTAAAATGATGGTCTCGGCGAATTTTTCGAAAAGCAGAATAGCGGGTAATTTTGTTTTGATCTTTAGAGAGCACCAAAAAATCATGAAATGGTGCCAAGGTCATTTGACTAATATTAGGTGACCTTAGCTTGTCCAATTGTTTATTTTTCTTCGTATCCCAAAGCTCCACTATTTCTTTTTCATTGGTATTGACCTGGCCCACCAGCAGTCCAGATAATCTAAGCTTCGTTTTGCTTTTATGGATTAACAGGTTATCATAATCGATTAATTTCAGATCAGTTACATACCCTGTTTTTTTTGTAAATATTAATTTACCACTGTGATATTCCCACACTTTCACGGTTTTGTCTAAGCTAGTGGCCGCTACTTTAAGGCCCTTAATATCTAAATCTAAGAGTTGTTTCTTAAAATCTCTAAGGGTTTGGATGCATTTTCCGGTGGAGGTATTCCAGACCTTGATTGTACCACTCTGGTCGGCACTTACCAGATATTGGCTATCTTCATTAAATTTTACATGAGTAATAGGGTGCTGGTGGCCAGAGAGTTTTTGTAGCGTAACTATTTGTTGAGTAAAAGCAATATTGATTAAAAGAAAGGTAAGTGTAAGCGATAAAAAGGTCTGTTTCATAAATTGTAAGAACGTGAGTTTTGAGTGATTAGTTAAATCAGGTGATTTCTAAAATAATAAAATTGCTATGTTGGATAAACGCTCTCTTTGGCCAATCCTTAAAATTATTCATCTAAATCTATATTTTGATTGTTTTATTAGGCATTTACCCAAAATTGTCATGAATTACCCTCAAACACTTTTCTTAAAGATCTCCTTATCTTTGTTAGTTATGCTGACTGCTTGCGATGAAAGCAAGCGTAGCCAGCGTATGTTTGACCGAAAACAACAAATCAATCAACACTATCAGCCTCCCTTGACTTTTACCAATACTAAAGTAGTGTCATTACCCACGGGGGTAGAAAATGTTACCAAGCGAGGTTTTGGAGATTTCAATGGCGATGGCATTGTAGATATGCTCGAGATTGATCGCAGTTTTTGGAAAGGAGGCAAGATCAGTGTGCGGGTATTTTACCGTTATCTGGACAAAAAAGACAACAAGATTAAATTTAACTCGAAGCCCAAAAAACTGGCGCTGAAGTTTAAACTCGGGTGGTTTTCGAGTGCTACCAAAATAGACATTGCCGATGTAAATGGAGATGGTTTTGCAGATATTGTATTTAGTCAGTACTATCGTCGGTTTATGAAAGACCGCTTGCATTTTGGCTTTGCACTTAACCAAAAAGGGCAATATTTTACCGAAGAAAAAATAAAATTAGGCTATACCGAACGCTCTTTTGGCGAAGAAATGGTCATTAGAATTAATAAGGCCATAGAAGCGTACGAATTAGACGAAAACGAGGAAATGGACAGCTTCAGCGACTTGATACAAATGGATTGGGCCGATATGGATGGTAACGGAAGCGACGATTTTGTGATTATATATACCAGTCGGGAAATGGAAGTGATTTACACCAAAAAATCTGTCAATGGTATTGAGCTCGGCGAAGAAGCCAAATTAGGGGTTACCGAAAGAGGAGAAAGTAACTTTTTGATATGGAATGGAATTAAGGGCACTGATTGGGCCGATGTAAATAGTGATGGCAAAGCTGATTTGTTGAGTTACCGCGTATTTGGCCGCGAAAAACTGTACTTGGGTGTAGCCCTCAATCAAGGAAAAGCCTTAGTACCTCACCACGAAATTACCCTCAAGGCATTTAAACAGAACCCCACTTTTAAGCTTTTCAAATACGATTCTTTTGATGCTAATGGTGATGGCAAAGCCGATTTTATCAAAATAGCCCATCAAGGCAACAAGCCAGTGATGGGCGTGTGTATAAATCAAATGAAGTGATAAAAAATAAGATTGTACTCGAAAATTATACTACTAGACATTTGAGTTAAAGTTGGTCGTGTACTTGCGACCAACGGTGCCGAAACCTACAAAGCAGAAGGGATATCATACTCGATAGCCCACCTCAGAGCAGAGGCCATCGGCAGTTTGCTGAAGTTCTACCCAGGCAATCTGCTCAAAAATGCCGTGCATCACCGCTAGTTTATCCTCTCCTGCTTGATCCAGGCCAGCCAGCACAAAAAAAGCAATCATGAGCTTTACCGAAGGATTCAAAACCCGAATGCCAAACTTTAACACTCCTTGGGGGCTTAGCCAAAGAGACACGACCAATTCTTGGGCCTCGTAACGTTTCAAAATATTCAATAGTTGCCCGTGAAAAGGAGGTATTTCCAGAAAATCGACCAAGTTGAGGGCCATGTGAAACTGATTCGTAAAAGGGAGGGAGGGCTCAAACTGGAACTCCATCTGGTGAATAACTGGCGACAGCAATGATTCACCGTATCCTACACAAGTAACCTTGTTTTGGATATTGACCCAACGGGTAAGTATTTTTTTATGAGTAGTGTTTTTAATGGTGTCTAATAACCCTTCCATAGACATTTCCACTGGGAAAAACCATCCAGCATTTACGCCCAAACTGTTTATTTCCAGCCAAGAACCTAAACGGGCAGGTTGTAAAGTTTCCCCAAAATCTTGTAGCCGTTTGAGGGCAGTTACCTCTACTCCCAAAATCTGTTGGTAATACTGAGCGTGTTTTTCCAGGTTGACCAAGGCAATTTGAGAAGCACTAAAGGTGAGGCGATCTCGCAGATGGGTTGTGGTAGCCTGCAAATGTTGGGTAGGGGTAGCGTTTTGACAAATGTGTTGTTGCCATTGTTGTAAAAGCGAAGCATTGCCTTCACTATTTACTTGTGAATTAAGCAAGGCCAGCGACATTTTTTGATGGTTAGTGAGGTCTAAATTTTCAGAAGCTTTGTTTTTTGGTGTTTTACGCCACATATCAATCAGTATTTTGTTTTGGGAGTTTAAGTTATGATAACTCAGCTGAAAAGTGAAGGATGCTTAAGTGAAATAAGGGTTTTAAATGTTCATTTAGCGATATTTTTCCTGCCAAAATTATACATATCTCTCGTGTATTTAGGATGTGAAAATTGAATTCATAATTTTTTAATATCAGTGTCTGTAACTGATTCTTTGGTATCTACGTAAAAAATATAGATATTTAGAAAATTATCTAAATATATAAATCAAACTTATGAATGAAGAAAATATTCAAGGCGTTGGATGACCCTACCCGGCGTAAAATTTTGGACTTGCTGAAAGCCAGAGACTTAACAGCTGGTGAAATTGCGGATCACTTCGATATGCGAAAGCCGAGCGTGTCTTACCATTTGGATTTGCTCAAGCAAGCCGAATTGGTAGTCTCGGTCAAGAAGGGGCAATATGTATATTATTCATTGAGTACTTCGGTACTCGAGGACATCATAGCCTGGCTCATGAAGTTGAATCGCCAGGATTCGGAAGAAAATAATAAGTGAAAATTAATATAATAAAAAGGTAACAATGAAAGAAAACACCTCTAACTCAATTTGGTTTATTTGGGCGGCCATTACGGTAGCAGCCCCTTTTACCATCGCTGTAGCTTTGTGGGATAAACTCCCTGCACAAATTCCTATTCATTGGAATATTCACGGCGAAGCCGATTCGTTTGTGCCCAAGTTTTGGGCAGTTGTGATCTTTACTGGAGTTAACTTACTTCTGTATGGGTTGCTTTGGCTCAAACATATTGACCCCAAGAAAAACTTTGAGCAATTCAAAACGGCATTTTACTGGATTACCTTCACTATTGCTACTTTGATGTCATTAATTGCTTGTTTGACTTTCTTAAATTCGGCTGGACTGGCATTTAATCTATTCAAAGCCATCTTGACACTCATACTCATTATGCTGATGATTGTGGGCAATTTTATGGGCAAACTACGCTCCAATTATTTTGTAGGCATTCGCACTCCCTGGACTATAGAGAATGAAACTGTATGGATCAAAACCCACCGCTTAGGTGGACGCTTATGGGTGCTGGGATCACTATCAGTATTGATCCTGTTATATGCTACTAGCTTGCCCATCTGGATGTTATTTGTTTTGCTGCTAACAGCTCTTTTGCTGCCCGCATTGTATTCCTACATTTTATATAAACAACTTGAAGACAATCAATAATCATATATAGCAATGAAAAAGCTAACACAATTCAATACCGTTTTTATCATCGCATTGTTTGCCTGTTTTTATCTCAATATACAGGTAGGCCAATCACAAAATAAGCCCTACATGGAAGAAGAAATCACCTTTAAGAATGGGGACATTATTTTAGGAGGAACCCTTACCCTGCCCAAAACCAAAGGAAAACATCCAGCGATTGTGCTTATAAGTGGTAGTGGCGCTCAAAACAGAGATTCAGAGCTGTTAGGCTTTAAGGTTTTCAAACTAATTGCTGAACATTTAAATGCCAAAGGAATCGCGGTATTGCGTTATGACGATCGGGGAGTGGGCAAGTCTTCTGGCAAAACCGCTACCTCGACCTCAGCCGATTTTGCCGATGATGTGATCGCCGCAGTGAAATTACTAGAAAAGCGTTCTGACATTAACCCTAAGCAAATAGGCTTACTCGGGCACAGTGAAGGAGGAATGATTGCCCCTTTGGTATACCAAAAATATCCCAAGGTAGCTTTTTTAATATCTATGGCTGGTACTACAGTAGCCGGGTCTGAGGTAATCTGGGGGCAAACCGAAGCCATGTTGGTAGCATCGGGAAAAACTAAAGAAGAGATAGCCGCGCAAAAGAAACGAACAATGATGATGTTTGAGACCATCAAAACCGATAAAGGGTGGGATGAACTCACCAAGGCAAATGTGGAATATGTGTTAAAAGAGATTGAGAAACTACCCGATGCACAGAAATCAATGATTACGGATCCGAAAAAATATGCGACCACAGTCATTAATCAACAACTAAATGCGGTAAAAACTCCCTGGTATCGATTTTTTATAGCCCATGATCCAAAAGAAAGCTTAGAAAGTACCAAATGCCCAGTGTTGGCGGTATTTGGGGCAAAAGATCTACAAGTATTGCCTAGTCAAAATAAACCAGCCCTCGAACAGGCTATGAAGAAAGGGGGAAATAAGGATTATACCATTAAAACCCTGGCCGAAGCGAACCATCTTTTTCAGAAAGCCAATACGGGTTTACCCACCGAGTATGCCTCGTTGCTCAAAGAATTTGTAGCTGATTTTTTTCCTACCATCACCGATTGGTTACTCAAAAGAGTCACAGTAATTAAATAAGACGTTTTTGTATCTCATTCAATACCGAATCCCGATATTTTTTACTGATCGGGATTTTTTTATTGGGCAATACAATGTGGTTATCCCGAATTTGCTCCAAATGATCTAAATTGACAATATATGAATGATGCACTCTTTGGAATGGATTGGGTAACAGCTGCTCCAGCTTTTTAAGAGAATGATAGACAATATGACGTGCGGTAAGGGTGTAAAATTGCACATAGTCTCGCAATGATTCTACATATAATATATCCTGATACAAGAGTTTGATGAGTTGTCGATCTACCTTTACAAAAATATGCTGGTTTGGAGGAGGCACTGAAGTAGATTCAAAGGGCTGCGGTGGTAGACTTGAGCTTTCAAGGTTTTGGGGAAACTTATTGACTGCGGCCATAAATCGTTCAAACGTGATGGGCTTTAGCAAATAGTCGAGTGCGTTTTTTTCGTAACTCTCTACTGCATATTGAGAGTAAGCCGTAGTAAAGATAATTTTGGGTGAGTGAGCCAGGCTTTCTAAAAACTGCATACCGTTGAGCTGAGGCATTTCTATATCCAAAAACACTAAATCAACCGTTTGTTGGTGCAGCAAAGGGTAAGCCTCAATAGGGTTGGTAAAAGTAGCCAATAGCTCCAAATAGGGGATTTTGTCAATGTACGATTGCAAAAGCTTTTGGGCAAATGGCTCATCTTCAATGATGATACAGTGAATAGGTTTTAAGTCAGTCATTGGCTATTGTTTAAAGGAATTTGCAATACGGCGTGGAAAATTCGCCCTTTTACTTGAGTATCAAGGGTATACCTGGACTGATACAGCAAAGTCAATCGCTTTTGAAGATTGGCAAGCCCAATACCAGAGCCTGTCTCATTTTTGATATCCAACAACGCATTTTGAATCGTAAAAGTGAGAGACTTGGACTCAACTACTAAGCTTAAATGCACAAAGTTGTTGTCACTGCTTTTGTCAATCCCATGTTTAAAAGCGTTTTCTACCAAGGGAATGAATAATAATGGAGGAATATGACAAGAGGGGAGCGCCTCTGGTCTGGTAAATTGAATTTCACACTGGGCAATCCTGATTTTCTCGAGTTGCAAATAAGCCTCCACAAAAGCTATCTCATCGCTCAATGCTACGCTTTCTTCACTACCTTTTTCTAGCATGTAACGCATCAGATGCGCCAGCTTTTGCACCACATCGGGCGCCAAATCCGATTTATTTTGGGTAAGGTAATACAGACTATTCAGGGTATTAAACAAAAAGTGGGGATTGATTTGTAGCTTGAGATATTTCATTTCGGCGATTAATTGTTGGTTGGCAGTTTGTTGCTGTTTGGCCTGGAGCCTAAAATAATCCAGCGCAAACTTGATAGGGGCACTGATCATGATCACAATGACATCCATACCCACCAGGTAGATCAAGTGCGGGGTTTGATTGATGTATTGGAGTCGCCGAGGATTGGTATACATCCACCGTTCTATGGATAATTCGGCATAAACCATAGTAGTAATCAGCAATATCAATAATATGCTATAGCGCAAATACTTTTTTTTGTGAATAAGTAGTGGCATTAACCCATACATATGCACATATACCAAGGTGATGTTTACCACAAAAAATTTACTGCTTTGCAAAAAGGCCCTTTGCCAGCTCATAAAGCTTTTTTCGTAGAGCACAAAAAACATAAAGTAACTCACCCAAAAAAATACCTGACCTCCGATTAATACTTTTTGTACTTTTTGAATTGATCCTTGCTTCATCCGATTCATAATTAAGCCCTGTTGATACTAAAAAATGTAATGACTTCCTAAGTTTTTCGATATCAGGTGCTGCTTACTCGATCATTGTAAAAGGTTATCCTACAATTCCCCTTATCTAAAATTTGCCCCCAACGATATAAAAAAGTTTCCTTGATTCTTTAATGACCTTTAATTAGCAAAAACATCAAACCATATACCCATGAAAAACATTTTTGTTGTTGCAGCAGTGTTATTGACTGCTACAGCACAACTTCAGGCACAAATTACCATTACACCTGCTAAAAAAATGATTGCTCGACAATACCTCCAAAGTGAGGTAAACAGGTATGAATTGTCGATGCAGAAAAACGGCCAAAGAATCGTAAGGGCCGTGCTGGAAGATGCCATTACGCTGATGCCTGCCAAAAACCAATTGCTAAGGGTACAAACCCTTTTGGTAAAAGGAAAGCCTATGTCGATCGATTCTGTGTTAGTTACATTGGACGCTTTCCAGCCCATTTACCATGCGGGCACTAACCCTCGCCGTAGTGTTCAGCTAAAGTATGACTATGCTTTGGGTAAAATTATTGGGCAGTATACCCCCAAAAGACAAGTAAAAAAGCAAGCAAAAACACATATCATCCAACAGCAAGTACCAGCTCCTTATTTTGACTCTAATGTTTATGAGATGATGCTGCGATTTTTACCACTCAAGACTGGATTAAAAGCTAAATTTCCCGCTTATGCGTATGAAAGTGCACAAAGAAACGGCGTTCGTTGGTACGAAATTCAAGAAGTAGCCCTGCAAAAATTTAATCAACAAGCTTGCTTTGTAGTAAAGGTGAAAAACGAACAAAGGCAAATCGTGTATTACTGGATCAATCAGCAGAACCGCACTTTATACAAATATGAAATTCACTTGCCCAACGGACGTAAAGTTTTATTTACCAAAGTATAAGTAGGCGTTTTTCACCAAAACCCGTCTTTTCTCTTTCCAAATTAAACCAAACCAATATCATCATGAAAAACAAGCTTACAAAATGGCCTACGTTGGCTTTATGGTTATTTTTTCTTGCATGGGGCAGCACAGCTACTGTCCAGGCACAACAAGCCCAGCAAATACTAGATCGTTGTGTACAGGCATTTGGAGGCAAGACAGCCATCACCTCAGTAAAGTATATAAAATCTAGTTTCCTGGCGCATTATCATATGTTAGAGCAATCGGAGCGCCCCACTGGGCCTTACATTGTAGGCTACGAAGATGGAAGCGAAATCAAGGACTTAACAAATCTCGCTTTTAGACGCGAACTCAGTTCCAAGAGCCTTTTGGCACAAAGCAAACAAGTAGACATCTTTGAACAAGGCCTTTTAGTGCGCGACTTTAGTGGGAGAGCCTTTCCCTTACCTCGTGATTTTGGCCAACAGGCCCAATTGTATTTTTTACAAAGCCCCATATATATATTGCAACAAGTTCTGAAAAATCGTGCTAGTTTACAGTACCAAGGCAAAAAGATATTACAAGGGGTACCCAACTATCATTTAACATTCAAGTTGGACCAAACCTCTATCACACTTTTTATCAACCAATACACCCACTTGCTTACTTCTGTAGCCTTAGAAACAGAACTGCCCCATGGCTTTTTTTGGTCTATTTGGGGGCGATTCAAGGCTCAGGTATACTACTCGTTGTACCATTTATTGCCAGGAGGTGTTCGTTACCCCCAGCAATGGGATTTGTTCAGACATGCGCTTCCTTACAAAACCTATACTTTTACGAAAGTATCCTTGCCTCAGACAATTACTGAACAGGAGCAGGCCCAACTAAAAATAGCGCCAAAAACCAGGGCAATGGCCAAGCGGAGCAACCGAGGAAACGTTCAATCTTTGAAAATAAAACCTAAGGGCAAGTTTACCATTAGTGATGGATTATTTGGGTGGAAACACAACTGGAATGTAGGAGTAGTGGTGCAAGAAAATGGAATTTATATCTTAGAAGCCCCCATGAGCTCAGGGTATAGTCAACAAATCATACAAGCAATAAAGCAACAGTATCCCGATAAGAAAATAAAGGGAGTGATTTGTACTTCTGATGCCTGGCCACACATCGGAGGAGTAAGGCAATATGTAGCCGATGGAATTCCGATATATACTCAGCAGTTGAACCAACCCATATTGCAAAGAATTGCCAAGGCAAACCACGCGGCTTACCCAGATGCTCTAAAGAAAAAGCCAAAAAAAGCGCGTTTTCGTCTATTGAATAAAAAGCTAGTCCTTGATGATCCAACTACCCCCATGGAAATCGTGCCTGCCAATGGAGAAGGAGCAGAGCGTATGTTGTTTATTTATTTTCCGAAACAAAAAACATTGTATGCCAGCGATATGGTACAATACAGTGCCAGAAGAAAGTCTTTTTTTATGCCCCAGTATCTTTCGGAGGTAAATCAAGTGGTACAACAGGAAAAATGGGAGGTAGACACTGTATTTGCTATGCATACAGCTCCAATGTCTTGGCAAAAAGTAATAGACGCTATAAAAAAGGCTAAACAAACGAATAAATAAGAGTATTTTTTTATAGGGAAAATGATAACTCTCGCTGATGAATTTCAAGTGGGAGTTTTTTGTGTTTTATTCTGAGTATCTCCAGAGGATTGTTCAAAAGGTTAAAAAAATCTTAATGACCCAATAAATATGGCATAAAGTGGCTCATATACGTATGTGAAAGGTGACAAGATTGCAGAGGTGAACTGTCAGAAATGACTAGTTGTTATTTGCCAACACAAACAGAATGAATTATTGACTGCATAAAGCAAAAATCATTACGACATTTCATACAATTTGAATGATTTTTGGTAAAATGAATTTTATGCGAAAGAATATTGGGGTCATATTATTTTTTAGTCTCTGGGGGATCGTTCAGCAAAGTATTGCTCAACAACTGACACAAAAATTAAGTTCGTTTAGCATTAAGCCTACACAAGAACTGCAAGGAAACTGGCTTTATCACAAAGGAGATAATCCCGAGTGGGCGAAACCATCTCTGGATGATGCCAAGTGGAAGCGAATCAATCCTCGATTGTGGCTCGATTCGCTGGAAAAAGGTGAGTTTGAAGGCATAGGTTGGTTTAGGCTACATTTAGTAATTCCCAAAGACTTACGTGGACAAACCATTGCCCTGAAAATGTTTCAAAGAGGGGCTTCGGAAGTGTACATCAATGGTAAGTTGGCACATCGTTATGGCGTAGTAAGCACCGATGGCAGCAAAGAAAAGAAATATAACCCCTTTGGAGAGCCTGTAAAGCTTACCTTGGGCCAAGACCAAGCACAAGTATTAGCCATTCGTTATTCAAGTTCCAATGCTATTTGGTTGCACAAATACCTGAATAGATGGGCACGAACGGCAGGGTTTCATGCATATGTAGCTCCTATAGATCAAAGTATTAAGGCCGTAGTAGACAATCGAGTATTTGATGCGATGGTGAATGTTGGGCGCTCAGGAGTCTTGATTGCATTGGGTCTATTGCATTTATTTATTTTCTTTTATTATCCCATTCAGCGAGCCAATCTATACTATGCACTTGCTACCCTGGATTTAGCTGTTACCTTTTATATCAATTATTTACACCAGCATACCCACGCGGTAGATAATGTCATTTGGCTCAATATGGCCTCCTACATACTGACGATTACCATTCCCTTATTCTTTTTAAAGTTTTTATATACCTTGTTTTATGACAAGGTCCCTCGACATGGGACTATTTTCGTCGTGACAGGAGTTGCTAATTTGTTGGTCATGTTTTTTAGTTGGTCAGGGGTGTTGTTGTTTTTGCATCAAGGTATTTGTGCCATAGAGGCGCTCAGGTGTAGTGTAATGGCTGTTCGTCAGAAACGAAAAGGTGCAGTGATTATACTTACCGGAGTATTTGGGCTGATTATATTTGTACCACTTGGTTTTATTGTCAATTTTGTTTTTCCTGGCCTCAAAGAAGTAATTTCTACCGATTCGATAGCCCTGATGGGTAACTTAGGAATTATGAGTGTGACTGGCACTGTATCTATTTATTTGGCAAGAGATTTTGCCAATACTTCTAACCGACTCCAGAAAAAACTGGAAGAGGTACAAAAACTATCAGAGAAAAGCCTGGCCCAGGAAAAGGAAAAACAAGACATTTTGGAACAGCAAAAAGATAAGTTAGAAGAACAAGTTAAGCTGAGAACACACGAACTGGAAGAACAAAGCGAATTGGTGCGGGAGCAAAACGCCGAACTTACCAATATCAATGAAGAAATTGCGGCTCAAAGAGACATTCTCCAGGTAAAAACCCAAGAGCTTTCGGTAGCCTATAAACACATTACCGATAGTGTACAATATGCGCAACGCATCCAAAATGCCATTTTAGGAAATGAAACAGAAATCCTCGATAATTTTTCTGATGCGTTTGTCTTTCTACAGCCTAAGGACATTGTTTCGGGCGATTTTTACTGGTATACAACTACCCGCAAACGAACAGCTTCTATGCTCGATGAAGACAACATGGGCACGGTAGTTCCCACTGCGGTATCCTTATCTACCATTAAAATTCTCATTGCGGCTGATTGTACTGGACACGGAGTCCCGGGTGCTTTTATGACAGTGATGGGAAGCAACCTGTTGGATGACATTGTAAATTCGGGGCATACTACTATGCCAGATCAGATCTTGAAAGAACTGGACCGACGAGTGATTAAAAACCTACACATTGATAGACAACGCAGCAATGGAACCGTTGGTAATAGTAGCCGTATCAACGATGGAATGGATATGTCTATTATTATGTTGGACGAAACTGAAAATAAATTGTATTTTGCAGGAGCCAAGAGCCCTCTATACTTTGTGAGAAACGGGGAGATACAAAATATCAAAGGATCGGTGTTTCCAATTGGAAGCGAGCAATACAAAAAGAAGAAAGAGTTTGCATTGCACACAATTGATGTGCAAAAAGGTGATATTTTTTATATGTTTTCTGATGGATTTCAGGATCAGTTTGGAGGACCAGAAGGCAGAAAATACATGCGGAAAAATTTCCGCGAATTTTTAATGAATATTAGCTACTTGCCGATGCAAGAGCAAAAACAGCGTATAGAAGCTGAATTTAACAATTGGCGAGACTCCCAATCTCAGACCGATGATGTATTAGTGATGGGATTTAGAATATAAGTAAGGTATGAAGGGTATATTACAAGTGGTAACCTATTTTCTTCTAGGTGGCTTAGGAAGTATTACTGTTTCCTGGGCTCAGAGTAGCACCTGGCAGGCGGTGAAACGCACTGGCAAAGGAGATATTGTGGTGTATCACAATCCAGTAAGAGATTTTTTTGAAGTTGATAATGACAAAAACTACAAAGGAATAGAGTATGATCTACTGACTAACTTTGTGGCTTTTACTGAGAAAAAGTATGGGGTTAAAATCAAGGTAAAGTTTAAGTTATTTGACAGCTTTGCCCAATTGTATGACTCTATTCTGGTGGCTCCTTCAGGGGTATTTGCCGTATCTTCTATGTCTATCACCCCCAAACGATTACGTGTACTTAAGTTTAGCCCTCCTTATATGCGTGATACTGAGGTAATTGTAAGCAGTAAGCAGCTTCCCAACATCACAGATACCGCAGACTTTGTAAAGCAGTTTAAAGGAATGACCGCCGTAGTAGTAAGAAATACTACTTATGAAGAAAACCTTAAAAAGCTAAAGAAATCAATTTTGCCTAATCTCAAGATAGCCTATGTAGCCAATACTGCGGCTGTAAGAGAACGCCTTCAAACAGAACCCAATGTGATAAGTTATGCACAAATCACGATGTATTTGAGGTTTCGGAAAGCTGGGGTACTGATTGATCGGCAAAACCTATTCAAGGTAGACAAAATTGGTAAAGGGGTTGCTTTTTCTACCAAAAGCGACTGGGATGAACCAGTCCAACTATTCTTCAATGCTCCCTCTTTTCGTCCGATGATCAATCAAATCATTAAAAAGTATTTGGGTGAAAACGAAAAGGCGTTGTTTTGGGCAGTCAATTCCAACAATCCCAATGTACAAGAATTGGCTTTGATTAACAAAGAAAAGGAACTGCAAGACCTTGAGATTCTGCGGCAACAAAACACGATTAATTCTCAAAAAGACTTCCGTAACTATCTAATTGCGGGTTTAATACTGGTTTTGTCTGTGGCATTTACTTTATATTATTTGTTTCAAAACAAGAAGCGGACGAATAATTTGCTCAAGCAAAAAAACAATGAAATCTCAGAGCAACGAGAACAGCTAAAAAAGCAAACCGATGCTTTAAAATTCATTGCCGAAGAGCTTGAAAGCCAACGTGATACTATAGAAGATACCAATAAATTACTCTCCCATAAAAACAAAAAAATTACAGATAGCATCCGTTCCGCTGAAGCAATCCAACAAGCCATTTTACCGCTGGATGCACGTTTGAGAGAGAATTTTACCGACCATTTTGTGTTTTACAAACCCAAGGATATTGTATCGGGAGACTTTTACTGGTTAAGCGATGTACAGACTAAAAAATCAGACACACAAACTGATGATAAAACCTTACAGTTTAGTACGCCTTCTTCAGTTCCCTTTGATCCACTGTCGGGTTATAGCAACTCCCCAGAAGAGGGGCTAGATACCCAATATTGTTTTATTGCGGTGGTAGATTGTACTGGTCATGGAGTGCCAGGAGCCTTTATGTCTATGATGGGGTTCGCCTATCTTAACCAAACTGTCAATGAGCATAAAGTATTAGACCCGGCTCAAATTCTACAAACTTTACACAGTGAAATTCACCAGGGGCTGAAGCAATCGGAAACGAACAATGACGAGGGAATGGACATTTGCTTATGTAGAATTGAGCAAAAGTTAGATGGAAGTTATGAAGTATTATTTGCTGGGGCAAAACGTCCCCTTTATTATGTGAAAAATGGCCAATTGCACGAAGTAAGAGGGAATGCAGCGTCAATTGGTGGTTGGCAAAAACAAATGCAAAAAAGCTTTGAGAACAACAGTGTCTATCTCAATAAAGGTGATTTGTTGTATTTAAGCACTGATGGTTACATAGATACTCCCAATCCTGAACGTAAAAACTTTAGCACGGTGAAATTTAAGGAGCTACTTCAGGAAAACTTTCGCCTGCCACTTTCTAAACAAAAAGATGTTTTTGAACAGGCTTTGTTAAACCATCAACAAGATGCCGACCAACGTGATGATATCACCCTGATCGGCGTAAAGTTTTGATTTTTATAAAGCCTTAATTCAGCTCGAGTAACACCACATTCTCTACATGGTGGGTATGAGGAAACATATCCACTGGCTGTATTGCCGTAATGTTGTAATCATCGCTCAAGATAGCCAAATCCCTGGCTTGAGTAGCAGGATTGCAACTCACATATACAATCTTATTGGGCGCTGCTTTCTTCAGCATTTTTACCACATCTTCGTGCATACCTGCCCTTGGCGGATCGGTAATGATTACTTGAGGCTGACCATGCAGCATCAGAAACTCCTCATCCAGCAAATGTTGAATATCTCCCGCAAAAAAGTCAGTATTCTCAATTCCGTTGATTTTAGCATTTACTTTCGCATTTTCAATGGCCATAGGGACGTATTCCAAGCCCACCACTTTTTTGGCTTTATGCGCTACAAAGTTGGCTATGGTACCCGTACCAGTATACAAGTCATATACAATCTCATCTCCTTGTAAATTGGCCAAACGCCCAGCTACTTTATACAATTCGTATGCTTGTGTGGCATTGGTCTGATAAAATGATTTAGCCCCTACTCTAAACTTCAAGTCAGGCTTATCAGCATCCAACGAAGGCATCGTTTCGGTAATATGAGGTTCTCCCGCAAACAAATTTACCTTCAAATCCTGGTAAGCATCATTGTTTTTGGGGTTGATAATGTACTGTAATGACGTAATTTCTGGTACTTCCTGATGCAAATGCTCCAATAGGGGTACAATCAAACTTTGGTCGTCATAAAAGAATATCATAATGACCATCAAGTCGCCACTATTGGCATTACGAATCACTACATTACGCAAGAAACCTTCGTTATTCTTTTGGTCAAAAAAAGTTAAATTTTTCTCAACCGCGTATCTTTTTAGGGTTAAACGAATTTTATTAGATGGATCTGGCTGTAAATAACAATGATCAATATCCAAGATTTTGTCAAAGCGTTTGGGGATATGGAACCCAAGCGCCTGAGGATTGGTTATTTTTTCATCAGTTGCAATTTCTTCTTGGGTCATCCAACGACGGTTCGAAAAGGTGAACTCAAGTTTATTGCGATAATACTGAGTATGTGCCGAACCAAGGATTGGACTCACTTCAGGCAAATCTAATTTACCGATCCGTTCCAAATGATCTACTACTTGTTGTTGCTTAAACTGTAGCTGGTATTCATAAGGTAAGTGTTGGAATTTACATCCACCACAAGTACCAAAGTGACTGCAAAATGCTTGTGTTCTGAGAGGAGAGTATTCGTGAAATTTTACCGGGATAGCCTCGATATAATTTTTACGCTTTCTTACCACCTTTACATCTACAACATCTTGCGGTGCTACCAATTTACCATCTACAAAAATAACCTTATCTTCGTGACGGGCAATGCATTTTCCTTCTGCTGCTACCCCCTCAATCGTAAGGTTGGGTATAACAACTTGTTTTTTTCTTCTCATGGCAACGACAAAGTTCAGGAGAATTTAACTTTTTACAAAAAAAAGGATACATTAGATTGCGAAGTTGCGTATTGCTTGAGGTTGTAACCTAGATGGTTGGAATCTACCAATAAACCACTTTACTATCTAGTAGAAACATAATCCAGAGATGATGAAAAAAAATTTACTGCTTGTTTTTCTTTTTTTATTAGGCTTAAGTGCAAGAGCAACTCATATAGTAGGGGGTGAGTTTCAGCTGCGATATTTATCTGGCTTTAACTATACACTCATTCTTAATTTATATTTTGACGACGTAAATGGTAATCCTGCGGCAGAAGATCAAGTTATTGATGCAGTAATCTATGAAAAAGGTTCCAATAACATCATCGCTACTATTCAATTAAACAAAAGAGCAGATGAGCAAGTCCCTTATACAAACCCCGATTGTGCCGTAGGTGATTTAAGAACCCGTAAGATTATTTACGCAGAAGATATTGAACTATCCGCAAGGATTTTTAATAACCCAGCAGGCTATTATGTCGTTTGGGAGCGTTGCTGTCGCAATAATATCATTACCAATATTAACAATCCAGGAGGGACAGGAACCGTATTTTTTCTGGAGTTTCCTGCCGTAGTATCTTCAAGTGGTGCACAATTCATCAACTCATCGCCTAGCTTTGTGACTCCAACTGGCGACTATGCCTGCATCAATCAACCTTTCACCTTTCCATTTGGTGCTACCGATGCCGATGGAGATCAACTACGTTATTCTTTTATCAGACCATTGAGTGGCAGAACCAACCAAAACCAACCAACCATTTTTGCTACCCAAGAACCTTATCCAGAAGTAAGTTGGGTAGCGGGCTACGACCGTAACTCAGCCATTGCCCCTGGTATGGCCATAGATGCCAATGGCCTCATCACCGTTACACCTGATAAATTAGGCTTGTTTGTGTTTTCGGTACTGTGCGAAGAAATTCGAAACGGGGTAGTGATTGGCCGGGTAATTCGTGACTTCCAGATTATGGTGTTGGATTGTCCTATCAATGACTCTCCTCAAGTATTGGTCAAAGAAAAAGATAAGGTCGCTTTTTATGCTTCCAATGATACCATTTTTCTGGACTTAGAAGCAGGCAAATGCGTAGACGTATTTGTAACAGATCCTAATCTTAATCAAAGGCTTTCAGTAGCGATCAATGCCATTAATTTTAGACTAACCGATGCGGTATTTAGCCAGCCTGTACAAGTAAATACCAACCCTGGTGACTCAGTACAGTTTGAGCTATGTTGGCCAGAGTGTTTGGCTTCTGAAGGAGGCGAAGTACCTTTTGTATTCGATGTCATTGCCTCTGACGATGGTTGTTCACTGCCTAAACGGGATACCATTCGAGTAACCCTCATTGCCCGGCTTCCGCCTAACAATCCACCTACCTTTTCGACGAGCTTGAATGGAAACGCCACCGAAGTAATTGTCAATGAAACTATAGATTTTAGCTTTCTTGGAATAGATACTGATAATGATAGCCTATGTGTGGAGGCCATTGGCCGTGGGTTCGATTTAGCGGCGCTGGGAGTCAATTTTGACCCTGCACTGGGGCAAGGCAATGTCTCGGGTAATTTTACTTGGGCTACTAGTTGTGCTGCTGTCCAGGATTCCATCAATGAGTTTTTGGTAGATTTTATCATTACCGAAAAGCTGAAATGTGAAAGCAAACAAGATACTGTGACGATAAAACTGGTGATAAAGGACGAACCCACCGTATTGGATGAATTTTTACCAGCCAATGTGTTTACGCCTAATAACGATGGTAAGAATGATGTTTTTGTGATGCCCAATCTACCCGATGAAAATTGTAGGTATCAATTCCAAAAAATAGACATATACAGTCGTTGGGGGCGAAAAGTTTTCACCAGTAAAGATCGATCGTTTTCCTGGGATGGAGCCGATGCTTCCCCTGGGGTGTATTATTACGCAGTAGATTTTAAAACAATACAATACAAAGGAACCATTACCCTGCTGAGGTGATCAATATTGAGATAAAATCGGGTAATGTATTTAGAGTCATTGTCTGATTTTACTTACTCAGTTTTATACCAATCCATACCCTTAATCCGTATAAATTTACGGCTGGAAGCCTCCTAATATTGCTCGCTCGGCAGAGCCAAGCGAGTACATATTCGCCGCTTGGCCCTGCCGAGTGGCAACTATTTAAGGGCCTCTGGCCCGTTGTTAGATGTACGGATTTACTCAAAGGTTTGGTATTAGGGTTGAAAAGCGTGTGGGGTTTGGTCCTACATCATCAGGCCCACATTATCGCCTTGGAGTTGAAAAGCGTATAGGACTCGAACCTACATTACCAACTTGGGATGTTGACGTGTTTCCAATTACACTAACGCTTTTGTGTTAGTGTTTAAAGCATTCCTCATATTTTCAAGGCTTTTGAGCTTTTGGTAGAATGTACGGGACTCGAACCCGCATCTTCGCCTTGCTAGGCAACGTGTTTCCAATTACACCAACATTCTCATATTTGAGTAAACACAAACGATAGCCTTATTGCCCCAGGTGGTATCTTCACCACCCGATTACTATCTGAATTACATCGGTAAAAAATGAGTTATACCAATCCTTTGCGAAAATCGATACAAGTTGCGTTAGCTTTGATTTCGGTTTTACCCAGTGGCCGTTAAGAACTTGAGTAATGAAGTCGTCCCAAAGGGCAACGGATTACTTGTTTGAGCGAAGCGAGTTTAATCCGTTGAGACGAAGTGAAACAAGTTTAGGCAATACTAGGTACAGCCGCGGCATTTTTTGGTTCGTTCCATCCCTCTTAGCTGGCCCAATATCCACTGGATATTGTCCTGCTGAAGAAAAAAATGAACGGCTTTACTGAATGTGAAACTTAAAGCTTAAAGTCAACTTGGCATTATACAGGTTTTCAGGAGGGTTTAGTATTATGATAATGTATAAAAATATAATCTGGCTTCTTGATGGATGAACGAGGTTCATAGTTTTTTTCGACCTTATCCTGGATTGTACTTTCGGTTTAAAACAAGTTTTCAATTACACATTTGCCACTTTTAAAATGGAGGATGTATAGGGATCGAACCTATGACTTCGGATTATGAGTCCGATATGTTTCCTGCTACATCAACATCCTCACCAGTCTACAATTTTGTAATTTTTGAGTAAGTGTCCAAATAAAAAGTGTTGATTATGCAATGCTTCCTCAATAGGGTGTAATATACGGGCAGCACCATCTACCGAGTCTAATGGAGGAATTTGACCAGATTCAAACTGCTTTATTCTCAGTGTTTCTATGGCCCCAGTCGATACCCAACCCACATCTACACTATTCATAAAAATACCTTCTTGAGCATATTCCGCTGCCGAAGTTCGGGTAAGCATATTCAGAGCAGCTTTGGTCATATTGGTATGCGGATGAAAGATGGTTTTATTACCATAGCTAAATTGGCCTTCCGATGAGGTCACGTTAATGATGAACTTTTCAGCAAAAGCAGAGGCTTTCATCAAAGGGGTAAATGCTTTGATGAGCATGTAAGGTGCAATATGATTGATTAGGTTTACTTCTAAAACTTCATGCATTGGAATTTCCGATAGGGTAGAGTTCCAACTGTTTTGCTCACGAGGGTCTACTGGCTGACCAAAACGATTAAAAAGGAGCGAGGAAGGATCATATGACTGGAGCAAAGTTCGTCCCTGGTCTAAAATTGGAGTTTGGTTTTTCCGTAGGGAGGGAAGGTTTTCATATTGTGACAATAACTTTTGTTCTTGTTGGATCAAAGGTGCATAATAGGGAGCTTCGTAGCGAATGGTTTGGGCAGCGTTGTTGATTAAAATGTCTAAATGATGGTGTTGCTGTTCATAATAATCAATAAAATCTTGTACTGCTTTCAAATTACGCAAGTCGAGCCCATAAACATGGATCCTTTCTTTCCATTCCGCATAATCAGGTTGTTGTCGAAATTGTTGTAAAGCCAAAACCGGAAAACGAGTCGTGATGATTACTTCTGCTTCATTACGAAGAAGTTTTAGGGCTGTGGCATAGCCAATTTTTACCCGACCACCCGTCAAAATTACCTTGCGATTTTTTAAATCTACGGTACTAAATCGACGTTGGTAATGCGATTGAGCACAGCTGGGACATAATCGGTGATAAAACGAATGCATCCACTCGTAGGGTTGGTTACAACTATAGCAGTTTCGGGGAGTGTGTAAACGAGTAAGTTGAGAATTAGAATCACTGGGTTGATCATCAAACAAAGAGGTATTGGAGCGAGCATTTTGTACGATGATGGTATTATTCAACGTTTCCATATCCTTTTCCTTTCGCTCATCACGATAAGGCTGCTTGAGTTGTTTTTTGGCCGCTTTGTGAATTTTAGTGATCAATGCACCAAAACGCTGATTATCTGGATTAGCTAAAGGGTTCTCTTTCAAAATTTCTAATACTTTCAAACAAGTTTCCCATTCTTGGTGGGTAAATCCGTATGGATGCTTAATTTCGTCCATTTTTTATTCAATGTTTGAGTGATATAGAATAGAAGCGAGGTGTTTAAAATAGCTTTATAACCCCCTCCTTGGTCTTGCCCATTGGTTTGTCAGTTATGTTAAAAAACTGACTGAGTTAATGCTAACCAAAGTTTTTGTTTGATAATGTGCATCGTCAAGCTGGGTCTTTTTACTATCGTATTGTATGAGGAAAAAGATCGCAAATAAGGCCAAAGTAGTAGAGAGTATAAGTACAATCCACAGCAAACGATTCACTCGTTTCTCTTTTTGTTCGTCGAAACTAGTCGTTTCATCGAGGGTATCCAACAACGATTTGTCCTTGATTTTAGTAGCAGGTTCTTGAGTAGTTTCTGCCTCCGATGGAACATATTGAGGTTCTCCAATCACGACTGGCTCATAATCCTCAGTGCCGTATATGTAGTCTTCTTCTTCTTGACTGGTTGGTGTATTGTTATCAGCAACAATGCGATCATCTAAAGTATCTCCAAAACCTCTGGTGGTCTCAAAACTCGAGTATTTTGAGGTATCTTCATTGGCGGTTTTTTCTGCTATCTCATCAACGTTATCATCTAAAGTATCTCCGAAACCTCCAGTGGTCTCAAAATTCGAATATTTTGAGGTATCTTCATTGACTGTTTTTTCTGCTATCTCAGATGTTGACTCAGTTGGGTTGTCTTCTTCTGTCGAGAGTGGTTGAGCTTGAGCCGGAAAGTAAGTAAGGATTTCTGATACCTCCTGAAACCGTTGACTTGGGTCATTCTCGAGGCATTTCTCCACAATTGTTTTGTAAGGAGGAATCAAGTAACTCGTGTCCCCAGTCATTTGGCCACCCAAAACATTCACCATAATGGTATCATTGGCCAATCCGTCTTTAATAGAGCCAAAAGGCAGTTGATTCGTGAGTAATTCATATACCAAAACCCCAAACATCCAGATATCCGACATTTCAGTAATCATTTCATCGTACTTGCCCAGACGCTCTGGTGGCAAATAGCCATAATTAGACATATACAGATTCAACTGATTGCTCAGACCAAAATATAAAATCTTGGGAATGAGTTGGCCTGCTTTTTCTTGAATAATGATTTTTGTTTGTCTAAAATCTCTATGAATGATGCGATGATCGTGCAAATAATGTAACCCTTCTAAAATATCTCTCAACAAGAATTGAAGTGTTTCCTCGGTAAGGTTATAAATGGGATATTTATCCAGGGTTTGGCCTTCTACGTATTCCATAACCACTACTTGAAAAGTCATCTTTTCTTCGGTTTTAACCAAAGAAGAAGTCAAATCGGGTGTTTCGGGAACTTCACCCTCTGGCAATGCAGTTATTTCTACGGGAAGTTCTTCCTCTAGCACGTCATAGTATTTGATGAGATGCTCATGGCTATGGTATTTTACCCTAAGAATTTCATCAGATAAACTATAATGAGTAGGTAATAAATCGGGAGGAATACATTTCAGCGCAACTACTTTGTTCTCAAGAGTATCAACTGCTCTGTAAACGGTGCCAAAACCTTTTTTATCAAGTAAATCTTGGATTGGGTCATATTCATAACGATTGCCTACTCTCATATTCATTGCTTATTGTTGTATGGTATAATATACAAATGTAAGGCTTTTTGAAGATTACCTATGCATAAATTCTAAAAAGAAACATTGCAACACTTTCATATTCAGGTAAATATCATTCAATTTTTGCAAAACCTACCAAAACATAACTATATTGAAGCTGGTTTGCAAAAGACAAAAACATGGAGCAAAGGGTTGTAAATGGAACTGTTTCAATTGCTGGAACAAATCTCGGAGTAGCGTTGATAGGAGACGTAGCAAAAGCTGCAAGTGCTAAAACTCCTGTGTTGTTGTTTTTGCACGAGGCCCTGGGGAGTATACCTCAATGGAAAGGCTTTCCAAATCAACTGAGTGAGTCAGTTTCATTGCCCGCTATAGTATATGAGCGACAAGGTTTTGGGAGTTCAGCTTCGCGCGACCAGATGCCGTCTAAGGACTACCTGGAAAAAGAAGCTTTTGAAGTATTACCAGAAATATTGGCATATTTTAAGTTGTCAAAAGTAATTTTGGTAGGCCATAGCGATGGAGGGAGTATTGCCTTATTGTTTGCCTCCCGTTTTCCTGATCAAGTAGTTGGGTTAATTACCGAGGCTGCCCATGTGCTAGTAGAGCCCGAAACCTTACAAGGAATTCGAGAAGTAGTAGCCGTGTATCAGGAAAAAATTAGACCAAGGTTATTGCACTATCATGGCAATAAAACAGATGAAGTTTTTGAGGCGTGGTATCAAACCTGGCTTGACCCTACATTTGCAGATTGGAACATAGAGCATTATTTGCCAACAATAGTGGCTGATGCCCTCATTATACAAGGGGCTGACGATAAATACGGGACGATTAAACAAATGGATGCCATTACGAATTATTTGGAAGGGATGATTGAAGCCTGGTGGGTGCCAAATTGTGGGCATTCGCCTCATATTGAGTTTCCTGAATTGGTATTAGAAAAAATGACCAAGTTTATAAATCAATTGAACAAGTAACACACAAACGACCCATTACAATGATTAGATTTTTGTATCTCAGTGCAGTCCTGTTGCTTATTTGGGCTTGCCAGACTCAAGACCCTAAAACAACCGAGAACTCAGAAAATGCGACTACAAACACTGAAAAAAAAGCCACTCCCGAAAAGGTAAAACGATATGACAATGCTGCTTCCTCTATCTTGAGAGGGGTGGAGATACCTCGTGGTAAGAAAACCTTTTTAACCAGTGGGTTGGTAGCTCCTTTGTTAGATTCTACTGCCAATATTTCGGACGCTAAAAAACGCCGTGGAGATACATATACGCAGAGCATCAACACCCTTAAGCGTATTCAGGGTATCTTGAAAGAAGCGGGACTAGGTATGAAAGACGTGGTATATTTACGGGTATATATTGCTCCCGATAAAACCAAAGACAATGAACCGGATTTTGATGCTTGGTTCAAAGCATATGGAGAATTCTTTAATAATGAACAAAATCCAGTAAAGGTAGCACGTACTACGCTGGGAGTGTATCGATTGGCTCGCCCCGATATATTGGTAGAGGTAGAAGCAGTGGGTATTTATCCCGATTGACATAATGATTGTTTTATTTACAATCATAGGCAGCATTATTGCTTTATTGGGAGCATTGGCAATAGCCTGGCTCCTTTGTTTTTTACAGATGTATGAGGTAGTCACTTCTATACCAAACGAGACAAAAGGATATTTATAATCCTCAATTGAATAAAAATCACGATATTTGGTCAAATATTTAGAGGATTTTATAATTTAGATTATCACTTGTTGTTTTATTACTAGGAAATCGTTTTAAGCATATAATCAGGATTACGTTTCTATAAAGATTTGATGAAGTATATATTCACAATTATAGGTTTATTGGCAATAATGTTTGCCTATGGGCAAAGTGATGGTACTTCCGCATTAACAGACAGTTTGATCCAAAAAATTGATAAGGCAAAAGGACTAAATAAAGTAGTCATTCTCAATAAATTATCTTCTCTTTTTCTTTCTACCAACCCTCAGAAGTCTATTGAATACGCCCAAAAGGCAATCAATACCTCTCAAGAAATCAACTTTAAACCAGGAGCTGGACGTGGACTAAATAATATTGGACAGGCTCAGCTGATTCAAGGTAATTATGTGAATGCACTGGCTTATTATTTAAGAGCCTTAAACATATTTGAAAACGAACGTCAGGAAGTTGTCGTCAAAGATTTGTCCTTTGTGTTGAGTAATATCGCAGGAGTCTATTACCAAAGAGGATATTTTGAAAGAGCATTGAAGTACCAACTCAATGCTTTGAAGCTACAGGAAAATTTCCACGATCAGGCTGGAATAGGAGCTTCCCTCGATCAAATAGGGTCTATTTATGCGGGACAAAAAATGTTCGTCAAGGCACTTGAAAACTATAACCATTCCCTCAACATCCACAAAAAACTAGATAACAATCAAGTAGCTATTTCCAAAAACTTGTGCAACATAGGCCAGGTATATTTTATGCAAAATAAATATGCACAGGCACTGGATTTTTACAAGAGAGCCTTTGAGCTAATTGCAAATCAAAGAGCTCATAAAACGACTGAAGCCGATCTGTTGGAAAACATTGGTAAGGTGTATCAAATACAAGGAGACCTATCCAATGCCATTTCCTATTTCAAGAAATCATTGGACGTGAGGCAAGTATTGGGCAACAAAGACGGGATCAGTGCTAACTTAAATAATTTGGCAGAAGTTTATTTAGCCTCAAAAAAATATCCTCAAGCCCTTAATTACGCCGAGCGTAGCTTGGCATTGGCCAAAAGTATTAAGTCACGTTTACGACAAAAAAACGCCCATTATGTGTTATCAGAAGTATATGCTGGGCAGCAACAATTTGATGAAGCCTATCAATACCAAAAGCTTTATAATGCAGCCAATGATAGTTTATACAATGAGTCCCGCCTAAAACAATTAGCTGAGCTTCAGGCATATTACGAATTAGAAAAGAAAGAAGAGGAGAACAAAGGACTTAAAATAGAAAAGGAAAACCTTGAGCAAAAAGCCAGCGATAATTCGGTGATTCTCAACAACAAACAGCTCACGATTTATGCCCTTGTTACGGTGATTTTGCTTGGAACAGCCATACTGTTGGTATTGTATAATCGGGCCAGGTTTAGAAAAAGCCTTACCGATGAACTGGAGCAAAAAGTAAATGAGCGTACCGCGTATCTTAAGAAAATTACAGATGAACTGACTCGGGCAAATCATGAACTGGACACTTTCTTATACAAGGCTTCTCATGATCTGAAAGGCCCTCTTTCTTCACTAGAAGGTCTTTGCCATGTGGGATTAATGGAAAAAGATGAGCGTAAAGGAATGTACTTTAACATGCAAAGAGAAGTACTCAACCGGATGCAACTGTTATTGTTTAGGATTGTAGAAATTGGCGATATACGTGGGCATCAGCCTGATTTGAGCGAAGAAATCAAGTTGAAGAAGTATTTGAAATCGGTTGTGAGAAGTATGCGCCGAATAGAAGGGTACAAAAATACGAGTTTTTCGGTAGATGTAGATGATAAACTAACCGTGACTACTGATGCTGAAATGTTGGATATTGTGTTAGATAATATTATTAAAAATGCGGTGCAACACGCCAACTCTTACTATGGCGATGATTCTCCTCATATTCGCCTATTGCATGCAGAGCGAGATCATTTCCACGAAATCAAAATTATTGACAATGGCAGTGGCATGCCTCCCGAAATAGCTGAGCGAATTTTTGAAATGTTTTTCCGGGGTACCGATAATTTCAAAGGCTTTGGATTGGGACTCTACAAAGCCAAGATTGCAGTATCAAAGTTAGGCGGAGAAATTACCCTTCTAAAAGCCAATAAGGGTGAAACTATATTTTCGGTCACCATTCCGAAAACCAAAGTGATTACTCCAGTAGTAGCCCCTCCATTAAGTGGACTTTTAGCAGATAAACACCACCATGTAGTACCAAATTAAACTCAAAATTTATGGCAAGCTGGGATGGAGCCACTGGCAAACATTACGATTTTGACGACCTGCCAACCCAAGAGCTAGTGTTTAGCAAAGATCAGTCTAAAGCGCTATATTGGTACGAATCTCGCAACAAATCAGACTTGTACGATGATGATACTTTATATAAAGTAACAGTATGGCAGGTGAACACCAAGAGCGAAATTACCACGTTTTATCGTAAACATAATTACAGCTTGATGACTGGCGTGGAAGCTGGTGGCTGGGTAGAACAAGCCTATTTTAGCGAAAGTGCTGATACAGTCATCATTAAGACGAGTGATGGCAAAGTAACCGAAGAAAAACTCCCAAATAAATAACACCATGCCGAAAGTTTCATGCGAATTTTATTTGAACACTGATGTAGTGCAAGTAGCCAAAGATTTGTTGGGGAAGATACTTTTTACCTATTTTGATGGTGAAGTTACCGCGGGGATGATTGTGGAAACCGAGGCTTATTGTGGAGCAACTGACAAAGCTTGTCACGCATATCCGAACAAAAGAACAAAGCGAACCGAAACGATGTTTCAGATTGGTGGAACGGCCTATGTGTATTTTATTTATGGCATGCATGCCATGTTCAATGTAGTGACGAATCAAGCTGAGGTGGCTGATGCCGTATTGATCAGGGCCATTGAACCGATAGAAGGGCTAGAGGTGATGAAAAACAGGCGTAATCTGAAAAATCCTGGCACTAATCTCACCGCTGGGCCAGCTATGTTGGCCAAAGCCTTAGGAATTACCACTGCTCATGACAAAACAGATTTGTTAGGTAATCAAATCTGGTTGGAAGAGGGAGAAAAGGTATATGCTTTTGATGAAATAATTGCTAGTACTAGGGTAGGCATTGAATATGCCGAAGAAGATGCCTTGTTACCTTGGCGTTTTAGGATAAAAGGGAACAAGTGGTGTAGCAAAGCCAAATAGAAATTACTCACCTATGAGTATTTTTTCATCTCTCAAATATTGGATAAAAGCGTTCAGTTCCTCTTGTTTTTGACTACCCACCAGAATATTCTTGCCTTCTTTAAATTCTAATTGTAATCCAAAATTGCCCGATACGTTATAAGCCAGGCTTTTTCCATTGTTTCTAAATCCCCAACCGCCAAACTCTCCAAGAGGCTTGTAATGTCGGGTATACACTTTTGAAGCATCCGACCAGGCAAAGTATTTTTCTTTTACAAGGGGAGGGTAATAAATCGTGATTCCTTCTCTAGTAAGGCGCGTAGTGAGAGTAGTAGCCAAGAAAAACCATAATAATCCTAGAATGATGATCAAGGTTACAACATAAATTATCAAGGAGGTAGTGTTTTGATCATTCAGAAGTAATTGTCGGAATAGCAAACCAGCCGATCCTAAACTCAATAAGATGACCAGCCTGCCTACCCAGGTTTTGATCATTCGTTGTTTTTCTTCGAAAACTAGTGGAGTCATACGTAATTAAACAAGGAGTTATACTACAAATCCTTGATAATATAATCATTATGCCCCAGATTCTACATCTAGAGCTAAAAAATCAGTATTTTTCTCTATCCTTTTGGGGCTAACTCTCGTAGAAGAAAATGAAAATATTAATATTGGGAATAAAAAATTATTGAATGCAGTTTGTCAAAGATCCACGAAAAAATAAAAGAATATTATTGATTGTAGGTATACTTACAATCGCCAATCTGTCAATTATGGCTACCTTTCCTAAGCTGAAATTAGTTACTGAGCAAAATGTACACACCAAATGTCATTTCAATCAGGCCCATCAATTGATCAAAGAATCTCTTCTCCCATTATTAAAAACCAAATATACTCTTTCCTCCGACTATAAATTGTACAACAATGCTACTACCCAGCAAAACTGTTGTTTTTCGGGTACCCTTCAGTTAAAACAACTAAATAAGCCTCTGACTTTCAAGGTTTTTCCAAAAAATGAGCAAATCTTAATTCTCGATTCAGAAACAAAACAATTTGTGTCCTTAAAGTCTTGGCTTGACCAATAATACCCTCCTCATCTACTCCTTACCTGTTTATATCACCTCTCTTTATTCAAAATACCGATAATTTCCTACACGTGTAATATTTTTGGGTGGGTTCGTTAGTCAGATTTCAGGAATTAGTGAAATTTCGCAAACAAAAAGTTGCTCAAGCGATTTAGTTTATCAAATTAAAGATCATTATTATTCTTATGGCTTCTATTCAACATGACTTCATCAGGTTATCACTCAATAATGTGAGTTGGTTTCTTAAAATGAACAACGTAGGCATTAACCAGTTAAGAAACTTGCTACAATTAGGTACCTTGGGAATGTTCATTCCTTTGGGGGTAAATTTGAAGAAAACCCAGATAAAGAATAGAAGCGCTGAATGGCTCATCCCAGATAAAGCCCACCCAAACAAAGTATTGCTTTATTTTCACGGAGGAGGGTATGCCTTAGGGTCTACCGATACTCATCGATCTATGGTAGGCATATTTGCCAAAAGGTCAGGCGTTTCGGTTTTATTGGCTTCTTATCGTCGCATTCCCGAAAGCCCATTTCCTGCGGCATTAAACGATGCCATGGCAGCCTATGAATGGTTATTAGAAGAAGGGTATAAACCAGAAGATATTTTAGTAGGAGGAGATTCTGCGGGTGGAGGCTTGGCCATTACTTTACAACTAAAGCTAAAAGAAAAAGGAATACCCTTACCTGCTGGCTCTGTTTGTTTATCTCCCTGGACCGATTTAGCCATTACTGGCGATTCAGTACAAAAAAACATTGACAGAGACCCGCTGACTGATATTCCCCGAATGAAAAAGTGGGGGAGAATCTATGCAGGTAAAGAAGCCATTACCAATCCATTAATATCACCCATGTATGGAGAGCTTACTGGCTTTGGCCCTATGTTGATTCAGGCTAGTACCAGCGAAGTGCTCTACGATGATGCTCGTCGCTTGGTAGAACATGCCGAAAGAGATCAAGTAAAGGTAGATTTTCAAGAATGGGAAGGATTGATGCATTGGTGGCATTTGTTTTGGCAAGTGGTGCCTGAGGCCAACGAAGCCATTGATAAAATTGTGACTTTTATGCAAGAGTTAGGCTTTTATTATCCTACCAAAAGTTAATTTCTGCTCTGGGCAGGTACTTCTGTATGATAAACTTTTGCCGATAAGGAATAGGGTTTTGTGATAAATCCATATAACGCATACTGCTCATTCCTTTGATAGCTTTAGGGATATTTTTGAAGTAATTTTTCCATAAATAAAGCTCTTCTAACTTATTCATATTGCATAAGCCAATAGGAAACTTTCTTAACCGATTATTACCAAGGTTAAGAAAAACAAGTTTTTGTAGCCCATTAATCGCAAAGCTGACGTGTACCAGCCTATTTTTACTGACGTGTAACTTTTTGAGGTTGACGAGTTTACTAATTTCACGTGGAATGCTGTCAATCCAATTGTTGTTAAGATTCAACTCCTCCAAGTTTTTACACTTGATAATCACTTTTGGGAATTTTCGTAATTTCTTGCCCTCAAGAGTCAGTTTTTTTACTGCCAAAGGGTCTTTCAAAGCCTCTTTCAGAGAAGTAAAGGTTTTTAACTCCTGTGCTTTGCCCCAGTGTGCAGGTGCAATAGCGAGCATAAGTAGAAAAGCCAAGACATGCTTTACAAACAGATTCATATTCAAATTCTAAAAATTGGTTAGGAAACAAAGACCAAATTACGAACAATAGAGAAACTTTACTAATCTTATTGGAAGACGATCTATAAATAAAGGATTGTAGGTTTTGTTTTAACTAAGAGTTTAGTTATAATTGTAAAACTAAGCTCTTAGTTATTAAAAAATCACTAAAACGAAACACTATGACCCGATTTATGACTGGGATAATTCTACTATTAAATATAGCTTTAAGCTACGCTCAAAATCCAGAATTACCCCAAAAAACCTTATCCCCTTATTTTTTTGTAAAAAGTAAGACCAATAATACTGATCAAATGCCTCTAAAGTCTACCTCAGTTGAGGTAAACATTGCGGGAGTGATTGCCGAAGTGTTGGTAACTCAGGTATATGAAAACAAGGGAAAGGAAACCCTGGAGGCTCTGTATATTTTCCCTGGATCAATCAATGCCGCTGTGCATGGAATGGAAATGCGAGTAGGCAAGCGACGTATTGTAGCACAAATTGAGGAAAAACAAAAGGCCAGAAAACGTTATAATAAGGCTAAAAAGCAAGGAAAAACCGCCTCATTGCTAGAGCAAAAGCGGCCTAACATATTTCAAATGAATGTGGCGAATATTTTACCTGGCGATAAAATTACGGTTAAGCTAAGCTACACTGAGTTACTTGTTCCGACCAATGGGATATACGAGTTTGTATACCCTACAGTAGTTGGACCACGTTATTCAAACCAGCCACTGGCTACCGCTAATGCTAGCCAAAAGTGGGTACAGAGTCCTTATATCAAACGTAAAGCCAGCGATATTACAAATACTACCACTAGCCAACCTACTTACACTTTTGATATTCGAGCCAGTATCAACGCTGGGTTACCCATCCAAAAAATAGCTTGTACCTCGCATCGTGCCAAAGTAAAATTTAAAAAGGGTGGAGCTGCTCAGGTGAGGTTACATCCCAAAGAAAAGTTAGGTGGAAACCGGGATTTTATACTACAGTATCAATTATTGGGTAAACAAATTCAATCAGGTATTTTGTTACAACCTGGCAAAACGCCTCAAGATGAGAACTTTTTCTTAATGATGATGCAGCCTCCTAAAACACCGAAACCAGCTCAGATTCCACCTCGGGAATATATTTTTGTATTTGATGTGTCGGGTTCTATAGATGGTTTTCCACTGGAAACTTCTAAGGAGTTGATGAAAAATTTGCTGGCGAAACTACGTCCGCAAGACAAATTCAATGTACTCTTATTTGAGTATAACAATGCCATGTTGGCTCCTCAATCTATGGCCGCTACTCCCCAAAACATTCAAAATGTGTTACAAGTATTTGACAAGCAGTCAGGGAGTGGTGGTACTCATTTGCTTCCTGCTTTAAAAAAGGCCCTACACTTCCCCAATATGGATGACTATTCCCGCACCTTTGTGGTAGTAACCGATGGTTATGTTACAGTAGAAAAAGAAGCTTTTGAACTCATCCGTAACAATTTAAATAAAGCCAATTTGTTTGCTTTTGGTATCGGTAGTAGCGTTAATCGTCACTTGATCAATGGATTAGCAAAAGCTGGGCTGGGTGAGCCATTTGTAGTAACCAAGCCTGCCGAAGCTGCTGAAAAATCGGTTCGTTTTCAACAATACATTCAAAGCCCAGTACTCACGAATATCCAGACTAAGTTTGAAGGAATTCAGGTATATGACATAGAGCCTACCAGTATACCTGATGTATTTGCCAGCCGCCCCATATTGGTATATGGTAAATACAAAGGCAATCCAACAGGTAGGGTGACTATTGAAGGAAAAACTGGGGGAAAAAATTATACAAAAACACTGACCCTACAAAGTGGTTCTTTGGTTTCAGGAGAGGCCTTGAAGTACCTTTGGGCCAGAAAAAAGATACAATGGTTGAGCGATTATGGCAAGGTAAATCCTGAACCTCAACTAAGGAAACAAATTACTGATTTAGGCTTAAAATATAGCTTGCTTACTGCCTATACATCATTTATTGCTATAGATGATAAGGTAAGGAATAAAACTGGAAAACAAACCACCACAAAACAACCCTTACCACTACCTAAAGGAGTAAGCAACCGAGCGGTGGGTAAACAACCACCTCCACCACCAATAATTCAAACTCCCGAAGTGATAGAAGTGCCTGACGAAGAAGAGCTAGAAGAAGAGGTGGTGGTTGAGCTGGAAGAAGAAGTAATTGCTCCACCTCCTCCTAAAATTTTACTACCGCCAGTTGAGGAGAAATCGGAGGAAGTTTTTATGATTACCGAAAAACAGGCGGAGTTTCCTGGCGGGAGGACTAGTATGTATAAGTTCATTCAGCAAAATCTAAAGTATCCTAGCGAAGCACGTAGAATGGGTATCGAAGGCCGGGTATATATTGAACTCGTGATAGGTAAAGATGGGGCAATCCTTCAGGTAAAAGTGCTCAGAGGGCTATCTAAAGAGTGTGATTTAGAAGCCTTACGAGTGATCAAAAAAATGCCTAAATGGAAGCCTGCCACTATTCGCGGAAGACCCGTAAAACAAAAGTTTACGATTCCCATTACTTTTAAATTATAATTACAAAATATTTAGTCTATTTTAAGAGTTATTAATACATTGAGCTTGTGAGTTTCGCAAGCTCTTTTTTTGTATAATCAGAAGGTTTTTATTTTTAATGAAAAAAGTAGTATTTTAGACGAAATCCCATTTTCTCCCGACTAACAGCAAATTTTTGTCTTGTTAAAGACATGTTAAAGGGTTTTGGCCCAAGTCGGGCTGTATGCTTTTTTCGTAATTTTGAATATGATGAAAAAGAAGAGGTCAAAAATATTTGTCATTATTGGTATTTCTGCCTTATCACTCTTAGGTTTAATTGCAATTCAGATTAATTGGATTTTTCATACGGCAGAGCTGCGTGAGCAACAACTAATGCATCGTTTAGCAGCTTCATCTGGACATATTCAACATAAGATTTGGAGAGATACTACCTTAAATGCTTTATTGACCGAGCAAGTGAAGGAGAATGATGGTAGACGTCTTGGAATTAAGATCAAACCTTCTGAGCATTCTCATTTAGACAGCCTTATCAGCAGCGTGTTTGAATATCAACACGTGAAGCTTCCCTATACTTTCAAATTAGTAGATAAGAAGAACAAATACTTTGGTTCTACTTGCCACGATGAAACCATTTCTCACCGAGTGTGCTTGGAAAGAGTACTAGAAAGAGAAAAAAAGAAAGAAAATCGCACACTAAAAGCCGAGATTAGAATTTTCTTGCCTGACATGGGAAGCTATATTTGGTCTCACATGGGGTGGATGGTGATTGTATCAGTAATTATGATTGCGCTAACTTCAGGTGGTTTTATTCTTACTGTAAGAACTGTACTGCGTCAAAAGAAAATGTCAGAAATGACCACTGACTTCATCAATAATATGACGCACGAACTGAAAACACCCATTGCAACAGTTTCGTTGGCCAGTAATATGTTACGAAGAGACAAGATATTGGATAACCGTGAAAAGATTGTTCATTATTCAGGTGTAATTCACGAAGAAAATAAAAAACTACAAGATCAGGTAGAGCAGGTACTTAGAATTGCAAAGGTAGAAAAAGGCGAATTTACTTTGAATAAAGTGCAGGCCGATATCCACCAAGTGGTGTTAGATGCGATTGCCACTATTGATCTACAAGTGAGAGAAAAAGGAGGCCGGGTAAAACATCATTTGCATGCGATGCGACATACGGTGATGGCTGATGTGGTACATATCACCAATGTAATCTCTAACTTGTTAGATAATGCCAATAAATATACCCAAGATGTTCCCGATATTTTAGTAGAAACTATTGATCAAGACAATGGGGTAATAATCTCAGTAACCGACAATGGCATTGGGATGACCAAAGAAATGCAAAAACATATTTTTGATAAGTTTTACAGAGTATCTACTGGTAATATCCACGATGTCAAAGGTTTTGGACTTGGATTGGCTTATGTAAAAATGATGGTAGATGCTCACAAAGGGAACATTGAATTGAAAAGTGAGTTAGGCAAAGGGAGTTGTTTCAAAGTATTTTTACCCTATACAGCGTAGTTTTTTGACGACCAAATCAATAATGGTAAGGTATGCAAATAAAAGATAAAATAAAGGTACTTCTGGTAGAAGATGATTTGAACTTAGGTAATTTACTTCAAGATTACCTCGAAATGGAGAATTTTGATGTGCAGCTATGTCGCGATGGAGATGCAGGTTATGATACCTTTGCTTCTTCCAAGTTTGACATATGCCTTTTAGATGTCATGATGCCTAAGAAAGATGGGTTTACATTGGCTAAACAAATCAGAGAGAAAAACCAAAGCGTACCTATTTTATTTCTTACCGCAAAATCTCTCAAAGAGGATAAGATCAATGGTTTTAGCATTGGTGCTGACGACTACATCACCAAACCATTTGATGAAGAAGAGTTGGTCCTGCGTATCCATGCGGTATTGAAGCGAACCCAGAATCAAAATGGTTTATTACAAACCGAAGAAACCAAATTCCAAATAGGTCAGTACGTTTTTGACTATGCCAATCATGCATTGAGCATTGGAGATGACACGCGTCGTATTACCAAGCGCGAAAGTGAAATTTTACGTTTGCTATACCTCTACAAAAATAGAATTTTAAAAAGAGAAGAAGCTTTGGTAAGTATTTGGGGCGAAAACGACTATTTCCACGGCAGGAGTTTTGACGTATTCATTACCAAACTGAGAAAATACTTGAAGAAAGATCCTAACGTGAAAATAGAAAATGTACACGGGGTAGGATTTATGCTTGTAGATGAGCAGAGTTAGTATTTAGTTATGGATCTTTGGCTATTAGCTTTTAATGCTTGATTACTATTTAAAAAGGCTAACAGCCAAAGGCCAAAAGCAACTAGTTATCTAATATATTTCTGATTAATGCTTGTTGCTTCAGGTTTTTGATTACTTGTTCCTGTAATTCATACACTTTCGAAAAAATCTTATTGAAATCTTCCTCTTCTAAGACTACAAACCTTTGATTGTCACGCTCCTCTATACTAAACTTGATGCCTAACGATTCATCTTCATACACTCCTAATTTTTTGTTATCGCTCATAAATTCAAGGGTTTAAGCCAAAGTATCAACTAAAAATTTTTCAAAGATAAAATAAATCGGGTAAATACATAAACCCTTAATACTCTGGTAAGATAGAATCGTCTATTTTAAATCCCATGACCAACATGTCGTCTATTTGTGGGTCGTTACCCATCCAGCCTCCTATAGTTTGAGACAGCATATTTCTCTGTACTGAAGCAGGACGTTGGTGAATTTTGAGCAACAATTCTTTGAAACGTCTTGTCATAAATTTTCTGCCATTTTTACCTCCGAACTGGTCTTGGAATCCATCGGTAAACATATAAAACCAAGTGGGCTTGTCTAGCGGGATTACATGTTTCTCGTAGACTCGAGGTTGCGATTTTTTTCCTTTAGAGCGTTTTTTACCACCAATGGGTGCCTTATTACCTTTTATTTCAAAAAGCTCCTGATCCTGAATATAAATCAGTGGGTTTTTGGCCCCAGCAAATTCCAGAGTGCGTTCATTTTTATCAATCACACAAATGGCCATATCCATTCCATCATTATTTCCCGTTTCTTCCTGACTTAAGGCAATACGAATTTTATGATGCAATTCACTCAAGATAAGATCAGGAGAAGTAACATGGTTGGTATTGATAATTTCGTATAAAAGCTGATTACCCACCATACTCATAAAAGCACCAGGTACTCCGTGCCCAGTACAATCTATGGCTGTAATGATAATTTTTTCGGGTGGAGGAGGAGGGCGGAAACTTGTAGTAATTTCTACTTCTTCTTCCAGATGTACTACCGAAAACCAGTAAAAATCACCACTGACAATATCACGGGGTTTAAAAAATACAAATGACTCAGGTAAGTGTTTTTGAATCCAGTCCAGTCTTGGTAAAATGGCGTTTTGGATACGCTTGGCATAGTTGATACTCGACCGAACATTGTGGGTTTTCTTTCGAAGCTCCATTTTCTGCTGATCCAGCGCAGTGTTGATGGTTTGCATGGCCTCGTTTTTCAAAGCAATTTCTTTGTTCTTCTTGGCCATTTCTTCTTTCTGAAGTCCCAGCTCGTCATTGATAGCCAATATCTCTTCGTTTTGCTGATTGATCTCCTCATTATATGCCAGAATTTCTTCATGTTTTTGTAGCAATTCGCCTTTTTGTTGTTCTAGCATCTCGTTCATTTTTACATGGTAGCGATTCAGCGATATAAAATAACGGCTTATGAGAAACAACATACTACCCACCAAGCTGGCATTGGCTACTAATAAAGTACGATGAATAAGGGTATCTTCCAGAATTTTATGGATGGGTTGCTGGTAATTATGATCTAAATACATACCTCCAGCCATACTAATCAGAAATATGGGTAACCATAATATACTTTGACGTGCTTCGTAAAAAGTGGTGAGCGAGATAAGGGTGAGTAAGCTCCATAAGCCTACCATACCGCTAACCATATATCCTCCCAAAAGCCACTGTAATATATAAGGGAAGGTAAGACTAATAAATACCTGGAAGAATCGGATGAATGCAAAACCTCTACCCGTAAGAAACAAAAGAAAATTGATAAGAGTAAAGCCCAAATAACCCAAAGGAAGCAAAGAAATGGTACGGAGGCCCAGCACAAAGCAAAATATCCCCCAAGCCAATGTACCCAGGCTCATTACACCTACAAACATGATATAGGCTTGTTTGAAACTGGCTGGGTAATTAGCCAAAAAATCTTCACTATTTATTTTTTTTCTTAACATCAACTTTCTAAATGTGAAAATTATGCCAAAAAAAATGCTTATGATTTTTTAAGTGAATGAATATCAGGTCACATTCTATTAAGGGAGATAGATTTGTATACCGAGAATTATATGTTAGCAGATTAAAAACGAATCTATTCAGGTAATTTTTGTTGGATTTTAAAAATAATAATAACTTTTTTGATAAATTAAACTTTTGTAAAGCCCTTACTAACAAATTTTTAAGATAACACCTAAAATTTTATGAGTCAAAAGGAAAAAAATTTGGCCCATTTCCAAAATCTATACTTATTGGCAATGGCTGACGAGAAACTAGAAATAGAAGAAAAGATTTTTTTGACTGAAATTACCCGCAAACTTGGATTAAGCCTTGAAGATGTTTCTCCGATCATCGACAATCATCAAAGCCTGGATATGATTATTCCTGAAACCAATGAGCAGCGATTATTTCAGCTTAAAGATTTGGTACGCATGATGCTTATCGATGCGCAAATTCATGACGATGAATATAAGATTTGCTTAAGATTTGCCGAAAAATATGGCTTTTCTCAAGGTACCCTTGAAGGACTCATCGATCAGGTGATCAAAGAAGAAAAGTTGAGCTAGTTGTGCATCTATAACCATAAGCAAGACACCAAGCTTTACTTTATTAAAAATCTATTTATATTACTGATTACACAAAAAACTATCTGGTTTTTACTACTATAACTTTATTTATTAACCTTACTAATAAATCCTATGACGCTCGTTCCTAGTCTTTTATTAAAACAATTGTATACACACGGCAGCCTCACAAACGAAGATGATGGAGTCTCATTTGCTATTAAAAACAGATTAAGTGATGCTACTCTTACTGGATTGATGAATGTAAAAATCGGGGGGAAGGAAGTTTCGCTGGATCAAGTAAAAATTGAATTGGGTGATGGAAAACCATTGGCCCCTAAAGATATTACTGGTGAGGCACCTGTCGACTTTCCGCTTCGTAAGACTTTTAAGGTAGTAGCAAAAATGGATGCGCTACCAGTGGGCAGACATAGCATTGAGGTGGCATTTGAAGCAACCCCATTTGGAAAACTGGAACTACAGGTAGACGATGCGATTTCAGATAATACCGCGATTGACACTAAGAAAATACCAAGAGATGATTTGGACGATTACAGTGAAAAAGCTATCAAAACTCGTCAGGATTTTATAGAACAGTACACTGGTCAGAAACTAAATCATGTAAAAAACTATTCTTTTGATCCGCACATTGCAGCAGGTAACTGTGAGCATTTTACAGGAGTGGCACAAGTACCATTGGGTTTTGCTGGTCCACTAAAAATAAATGGTGAACACGCCCAAGGTGAGTTTTTGATTCCATTGGCTACCGCGGAAGGTACCTTAGTAGCTTCTTATAATCGCGGGATGAATGTGATCAATCTTAGTGGAGGGGTAAAGTGTACCATTATAGGAGATGCGATGCAACGAGCTCCTGTGTTTATTTTTGATGATGCTCGGGGTGCACGCGATTTTGTGAACTGGGTGCGTGCTCATGAGAAAACGATTGCTTATCACGCCGAAACAACCTCTAGTATAGCCAAGCTTCAGTACATTGATCACTACTTGGCTAATAAGTTTGCCTTCCTTCGTTTTAATTACTCTACTGGAGATGCGGCAGGGCAAAACATGGTAGGCAGAGCCACCTTTGCTGCTTGTAGCTGGATTTTAGACAATTACAAAGAACACAAAATTGAGAAGTTTTTCCTTGAGTCTAACTTTGCTACAGATAAAAAGGCTTCTCAAATCAATGTAATGAGAACACGAGGAAAGCGAGTGGTAGCAGAATGTGTGGTAAAACGCGATGTATTGATCCAGCGAATGCGGGTAAAACCAGAAGAATTGGCTTATCACGGACAGGTAGCTAATATTGGGGCGATACTTTCTGGTGCCAATAACAACGGATTACACTCAGCCAATGCCATTACGGCTATGTTTATTGCTACTGGGCAAGATGTGGCCAATGTGTCGGAATCTTCTGCTGGGGTGATATATAGTGAGGTAACCCCTGAGAAAGACCTCTATATTTCTATTACAATTCCTTCTTTGATTGTAGCTACTTATGGGGGAGGAGTTGGTTTGGCTACTCAAAAAGAGTGTTTGGAATTGCTGGGTTGTTATGGCAAAAACAAGGTAAACAAGTTTGCCGAAATTGTAGCAGGAGCAGTATTGGCTGGAGAAATTTCACTGGCTTCAGCGATTTCTTCTTCTGATTGGGTATCGAGCCATGAGCAATATGGACGTAACCGTTAATTAGCTATCAAAACTAAAATATTCATATAAGGTTGGGTGAGATTGCTTGCCCAGCCTTTTTATATTTATAAGTAAGGTTGAAAAAATAACACTTCGATTTCAACAAATTGGAAATATAAGGATCTTACTCAAAACCTTCGCCTGTGGTCCAATGCCGTTTCCTGCACGATCGCTGATCGGGCCAGTAATCTTCACTCGCCTCCAGGCAAGCGAGTAATCAAGTTCCTTTGGTTGTGCTCAGGACAGGGCATTTTTTCTTTCTAAAACATTTTATGTTTAAGAGCCTTCTTAGGACTACGCTAAGGTTTACCCCACTTTTGCAGGATATTGGTATAAAATATTGAAAGGCAAGGCTTTATATTGTTTATTAGGGAGTTGGTCTATTTGGACTGCCTTGTTGTAGGCACGAGGGTTTAGATCTACCAAAATGTTTATATGACTATACACCGCTTGTTTGTCTTTGTAATAGGGAAACAACATTTTGTTGATTGAGAACGAATTGGCATCTATAGAGGGTAAAAAGTAAATCGTGATATTAGGGGCAGTAGTTTCAGTGTCAAAATATTCTTCTATCAAATAAGCCCCTTGATAATCTATGCAATAAGTTTGGTCGGTTTCACCTGCGCGGGGGTTTAGCGAAGTGTCTATAGAAGAAGTTGGGTAAATGGTAGTTTGAAACACCTTCTCGAAGCTATAGGCATCTATACCTTCCAACAAAATACTTTTATTATTACCTGTATTATAATAATATACCTGATTTCTCTTAATAAACATTGGTAGACGTTAAAAATACCCTCGACAAGGTAAGGCTGCCGAGGGTTAGAAAATTATTTTTTGTAAAGTTTCTTACCTGCTTCGTAATATTTATCTCCCTCTTTCCAGAATGGACGAGTAGCGGCATTGCCTATTAAGCGGCAAGAGTAGATATAAGAACCGAAAAACTTGTACAAATAGTCATAATCCAGATTATCGGCTTGGTCAGTAGCCTGATGATAATACTTCATAATTTCGGCATCGAAAGCTCGGAACCCCAGACTGTAGGTAGGTGCAGGAATCCCTTTTCGGGCAAAGTTTACATTATCAGAACGATCAAAAAGTCCTTGCTCTTTGGCAGGGTCATCAATGGCTTCCAAACCATAGGCTTTACAAGCTTTTTTGATATAAACATCCGCAGTAGTACGCCCCAGCCCTATAATAGTAGCTATTTTGGTATCATTGTAGCCTCCATTATCGCTATTGAAACAGTATACTAATTTATCTAGCGCAATAGGCGAGTGATCAACATACCAACGACTACCTAACAGCCCTTTTTCTTCACCAGTAAACATAACAAATAACGCGGAGCGCTTCGTAGGGTATTTGGCAAGGTTTTCGGCTGCTCCTAGTACAGTTACGGTTCCTACAGCGTTGTCACGAGCCCCATTATAGATGCTATCTCCTTTGGCGTTGGCTTTGCCTACACCCACGTGGTCATAATGCGCCGAATATACCACGTATTCTTCTTTGAGTTTGGCATCGTTGCCTTCTACATAACCTACTACATTATAAGTATCAAATTGCTGGATGTTTGAACCAGTGATTTGAATTTCAGTCTTTTGACTTTTATTTTTCTTCCAAAAATCAGCCTGTTCAAACTTTGGATCATTTAGCCATACATGAGTGAAGGGTTTGCCTTCATCTTCAGACAAGCTCACCGCAGTACTGCTTCCACCGGCCAGGTATCTTACTAGTACACTCCAGGGCAATCGTTGGTTACGGTATAATTCTACCAAAGCTACCGCTCCTTTTTTGCGTGCTAAGGCTCGTTTTTCATTGGCAAAGCGAAACCATTTTTGGGCGCTATTGGTTTGGCCGTCTCCGCAAATTGCAACCACAATTTTTCCCTTGACATTGATCTTGTTAAAGTCAGCTTTGGTGCCATGATTGACAAATACTGCTTCCTGATTAAGATCAACATTCCCTCCGTCTAGCAATAGCGTATTTTTTATAAACTTGAACTGCTTGTCGGCATAATTCAAATTTACTGTTTTAGGCTTGCTTTTCTTCTTCATTTTTACTGGCTGCAGGTAATTAGGGTATTGAGGAAATGGTTTTACCCCGTAGCTTCTAAGCTGGGTAGCCAGGTATTTTGCCGCAATGACTTGTTCGGGAGAGGGAGTGTTTCTACCTCGGAGTTCATCAGAAGCTAAAAAATGCAAATGAGCCTTGATTTTATTCTTGCTCAAAGTAGCATCAGTTAATTTCTTATCATTTTGAGCAATGGTAGTCAATACTACCATTTGGCTTATCATGGTAATAATAACGCCTGTGTAAATTTTCTTCATAAATTCTCTTAACTTTTAATTCAATAGTAAAGTTAAAGCAAAAGCCAAACAATACGGTTCAAAAAAAAGAAAAGTTGAAACCCAAAGCACGAAGCCTGGATTTCAACTTTGAGAAAATAGTTGTTTTTAAAATACTTATTGAACCGTACCCTCTATGGTGCTTACTGCGGAGGCATAAAAGAAACCAACCGCTTTGGAACCACTAGGATTTACATTTATAATATTGGTAGGTACATTGGCAATTGGGTTGGCAAATAAACCTCCGTTATTAGTTTGGGTTTCGAGCTGGTCAAAAAACAAGAAGGCCTCTTCGCTGATAGATAATAATTCTACCCTTACTACATCTCCCTGGGCAAACCCTGAACCATCTTCATTACTAGGATTGATGCTTAATCTTATTGGGAGAATAAACGGTAAACCATCTACATTTAAATCCTGAAATGAAGTAAGGTCAGTTGGCTTATTCATCAATACACCATTTTGGTAGGTTTTGATACGATAAAAATCGCCTACTCCTGGAATATCTTTGGCAAAAAACTCTGCTTGGAATCCTTCTGAGACACTACCCGGACCGTCATCTGCTTCTTCAGCCGTTTTAAACACCAGCGAATCAATGGGTGGGACTCTACTCAGCGTAGTGGAGGCTTGATACTCTTGTCCTTGATATTGAACATTGAGGGTATAAGTAACATCAATTGCCCCTTGAAAGTTACTCGTGTAGCTTCCAGGGGTAGTGGTAGACTCAGTAAAGTTATAAGTATTACCTAAGTTATCAGTCACTACCACAGTAGCCCCGCTAGCCCCTGCTGTAGGATTGTTATTGAAATAGTCCTGACTAATAGATAAGCGAAAAGTTTGGGTAGCCAACTGGTTCGAGATCCAGGCATCTACAGTAAGCTGAGGAGTGCTATCGCCCAGTGTTACATCAATTACATCTTCACAAGCCATCATTCCAACGCTTGCTACTAAACATAATATATAGTTATATATTTTGAATTTCATTTTTTCGTAGGTTATAGGGCGATTAAAATTTAAAATTATAAGTAACCGAAGGGATCAAAGATCCAATCACTGAAAAACGCACTGCCTGGGTAAGCAATGGATTGTCTGCGTCGGACTGGAAGAAGACCGAAAATGGATTTCTATTAGCGTATACATTATAAATAGAAAATACCCAGCTGCCTTGCCAGCGTTTATTAGTCTTTTTGGGCAATAGGGTCAACGACAGATCTAAACGGTGAGAAGCTGCAATACGAAAGTTATTCCGAGAATCTTCGGCATTATGAGGGACTACGATTCCATCAAATTCAAAACGGTTGGTAGGGAAGGTGGCAGGAGTACCCGAAGCATATAAAAAGTTGGCTGAAAGTTCAACTCGTTTACTTAACTTATACAAAGCCACAATATACAAGTTGTGGGTGCGGTCAAAACGAGTGGGATACCAGTTGTTATTGTTAATACCATCTACCTGTTGCTCGGTACGAGCCAAAGTATAACTGATCCAACCATTGAGTTTTCCTGAGTTCTTTTTAAGGTAAAGCTCCAACCCATAAGCCCTTCCGTCTCCACTCAATAAGTCTCCTTCAAGGTTTTCGTTGAGTAATAAGTCAGCGCCATCTATGTAGTCGATTTGATTTTGATAAATTTTGTAATAAGTTTCAGCTGAAAACTCATAATCGTTGTTTTTACCAAAATTTCTGAAATAACCTAATGCCACCTGATCGGCCAATTGAGGTTGGATGTTGTTGGTGCTAGGAGTCCAAGTATCCAAAGGAATAGAGGCAGTAGTATTAGACACCAAGTGGATGTATTGTGCCATACGGTTGTAGCTCAATTTTAGCGAGGATTTGTCATTGAGCATATACTTGGCCGAAAAACGAGGCTCTAGATTACCATATTGGGCTATACTTTCCCACATTCCAAAATTTTGACTGCTAATAGGGTCCCGTCTTTCGCCCGCAGGTGCATCTCCAAAGGTAATGGCTGAACCCTCTCCCAAATAATTGAACCAGGAATAGCGTAATCCATACTGTAAGGTGATTCTTTTTCCAATGTTTTGCTCATTACTAATATATACCGCTGTTTCCAGACCAAATTTATCGTCCTGAGAAATAGTATTGCTCACCCCTCCACTGGTAAAAACTGCGGTACCAGGGCGAAATTGATATAAAATAGCTTGCCCACCAAAGTTGATGGTATTGTTGGAGTTGGCAAAATAGGTGAACTCTGGTTTAATACTGTAATTTAGGATATTTGCCTTCCAGTCAAAACCATCAGTAGGGTCAGGTACTCCAATACTATAATCGTAGTTACTATAAAAAACAGTGGTATTCAAAAACAATTGGTCGTTGAATAAGTGATTCCAACGAAGGGTAGCGGTAGCATTTCCCCAGTTAAAGGCAAAGTCACCAAAGCCAATGTTATCACGACCAAAATATCCTGATAAATATATTTTGTTTTTTTCGTTGATGGTGTAGTTGACTTTGGCAGTAAGGTCATAAAAGGAGAGTCTGGTATCCTGAAAGTCTTCACCCAGTAAAGGAAAGAAGAGGTCTACATAAGAACGACGTCCTGCAATGATAAACGAAGACTTATCTTTTACAATGGGTGCTTGTAAGCTCAAACGGCTAAACAATAGGCCAATACCACCATTTAGTTCAAATTGCTTACTATTACCCTCTCGCAAACGCACATCTAATAAGGAAGAAAGACGACCTCCATATTCAGCAGGAATCCCCCCTTTTACTAATTTTACATTTTTTACAGCATCAGGGTTAAATACCGAGAAAAACCCCAAAGCATGTGCTGAATTATACACAGGTGCTTCGTCAATGAGGATCAGGTTTTGGTCTATGTTACCGCCTCGAACGTTGAAACCACTGGCTCCTTCGCCTACCGTGGTTACCCCTGGTAGCAACTGAATACTGCGTATGACATCTGCTTCCCCAAAAAAAGCTGGGATTTTTTGAATCGTTTTCATTTCCAGCTTATTTACACTCATTTGAATACTACGAATGTTTTCATCTGGCTTAGAACTGGTCACGACAATTTCTTCAAGGGCCTTACCCTCTAATGGCAGTTCAATGTCTAATTTCTGGTCTTTGTCAAGGTTAATGTTCTTGGTAATGGTTTGGTAGCCAATGTAGCTAATTTTAACAGTGTATTGCCCTTTGTCTACTTTGACAGAGTAAAAACCGTATTCGTTGGTTACGGCTCCGGTTTTCAGCTCTACCAGGTATACCGAGGCTCCAATCAATTCTTCCCCATTAGAGGCATCCTTGATGTAGCCACTCAGGGTAAATTTTTGAGCAAATGTCAGGTTTACACTGAGCATGAGCAGGCATACACCCACAATTTTCCTTAGTCTTTTTTGGTTCATTGTACTTTGGTAATAATAGTTGATTAATATGCTTATCATAGCTTTACAACATCCACAAATAGAGGATGTTTGCACAATTAATGAAAATTAATCAACGAAGTAAGATGAATTATCAACGAAGTGAACAAAATTGTCATTGAAGTGCGTGAAATGGTCGATAAGTGTCATTCATTCCCTAAAAAGTATCATTTCACTGAGAAAAAAGACTCGTTCACTGATTTGAATTGGGGGGCGGCTAAAATTTGCTTTATTTTCCGATTCCACTTTGAGGGGCGATACTTATGCAAAGAAAAAAAGTGATTTCCTGGACGTTGTTTTGGCTAAGCTACTGGCTGATGATTTTCTTTATCATTAGCCTGCGTTTTGAATGGTGGTTGGCTTTTAGGAGGGCTACTGTGATTACGGCTCAGCATGTGTTTGTAGCCCATGTAAATTTACTGCTCTTGTTGCCACTTTTTTTTGTTCCGAAAAAATACAGCCGATACGCGCTTTCAGTGTTGCTTTTGCTATCATTTGTGTTGTTGTTTCAGCAGCTTTTTTTTGAGCAATTGATGCAACCTGATGTTTTAGAAAAAGTGTTTTTGCAGTCCAGAAGCAAGTTATTTATTGGGTTAGGTACTACCGTAATGGTACTGGCAGCCAGCACAGCCTACAAGGTGATTTTGATCAACAATGAGAAAGAACGAGAACTCACATTGCTTAAGAACGAAAAATTAGAGCAAGAAAAAGAAGCAACTGCACTGAAAAGCGAAAATCTCGAGACAGAGTTGAAGTTTTTGAAATCACAGATTAATCCTCATTTTTTGTTCAATGCTTTACATAATATTTATACCCTGAGCTATATTAAATCTGATTTGGCTCCCGAAATGATTTTGAAACTTTCGGATATGTTGCGGTATATTTTGTACGATTGTACAGGCGAACAAGTGCCCTTGGGAAAGGAAATCAACTACCTAAAAAACTACGTAGAACTACAGCAACTTAAAGCTGAAGATGCCGATCTGGTAATAAAAATTGCCGAAGATATCCCTCAGAGTTTGCCTATAGCACCTATGTTAATGGTGCCTTTTTTGGAGAATAGTTTTAAGCACGGTAAAATAGAAGATACACAACAAGGCTGGATTCGCCTGGAGTTGTATTGGCAAGCGCCTCATTTGATATTTCAGGTAAAAAACAGCGTACCCGCAATGGATTTTACCAAAGATAAAGTGGGAGGGATAGGCATTATCAATGTAAAACGCCGTTTGGAGCTATTGTATAAAGATAAACATACCCTGGATATTGAAGAGAAAAACAATGAATATCGAGTGCGTTTATGCATAGAGATAGATGGTTAGGATTTTAAAAATAAGCACCTGTGAAAAAGATTCGCTGTATCATCGTAGACGATGAAAAACTTGCCCGTACTTTGCTGGAAAACTATATCCAAAAACTGCCTCAATTGACCTTGGTACAGAGTTGCAAAAGCCCTCTGGAGGCGCTTGAGTGCTTACAGTCTCAGCAAATAGACCTGATGTTTTTGGATATCCAAATGCCCGATCTCACGGGAATAGAACTTTTGCAATCGTTGCCCAATAAGCCGATCGTTATTTTTACCACGGCTTATGCCGAATATGCGCTAGAGGGCTATCAACTAGACGTGATTGATTACTTACTGAAACCTTTCTCGTTCAATCGTTTTGTACAAGGAGTAAACAAAGCCACCCAACAGCTAGAGCTACAAAAAAGTGGTGCGACAAGTTTTATACCACCTGCTCAGACAGCTGCTACTCCTATGGTAGAATCTAAAAATCACCTGATTATCAAGGCTGAGCACAAAACTTTTAAGGTAAAGTTTAGCGATATTGTATACATCAAAAGTGTAGGAGAGTATGTAACTTATTATATCCAAGGCGCCCCCCAGAGCAAGGAGCAAAAGATTATGACTTTGCAGTCGCTTCGCAAGCTAGAGGACGAAATTTTACCACGGGCACAGTTTATTCGGATTCATCGCTCTTATATTGTAGCCATTGACCAAGTGCAGGTGCTTGAAGGAAATGAATTGGTCATTGGCCAGGAACGTTTGCCCATTGGTAAAACTTATCGGGAAGAGGTAATGAAGCGAGTGTTTGACGGGAGATAATGGGAGAAGGAGTGGAGAATACTACTTTTGAAAAGACTTTCCGACCTCACTTGCGAAGGGATAGCGGTAGACCTCGGGGTGCGGTTTGAGATGAAGCCCGAAGCCGAAAAGTCGCTGATAATCTAAGTTTAATACTTAGTTCAACGGAGATACCTCTTTTTTGTTTTTAAAAACTTGCCGGATAATGTCTTGCAAAATCAAAAAGCCACCCGGTTGAAAATTAACCAGGTAAGAAATGAAGTTAAAAATAATATTTGCCAAAACCTTGAATAAATAAAGCCTGACATTTGATCTAAGCGAAGACTTTCCCGTGCTGTGAGAAGCCAAGCGGTTTTGATATAAATTATTGAACAATTTTGTAATTCTTTATCAATATTTTCTTTGTTTACTTTGTTTTTATTTGGCAACTTTAGGTATGCACATCTAAAAAATTCTATAAAGATAATTTTTTTAATATAAAGTTTAGAATAGTGAATGTTTCCCCCACATTGAGTACCTGTTTACATTTGGCTATTTGTTAAATATTTGTTAGTGAGTGGTTTAGATGTATACTACAACCTTGCTTGTAACTCATATGTCACTTTTTTTACCTCCCGCTTTCTCCTCTGTTTACTTTTTGTAACGCACAATAATTTGCACACTGTGTCTAAAATATCTATATCGCGGTAGTTTCTTACATCAGTAATAAGTGATCATCGATATACTCACCTCAGGCACATACAAAATTATACTCAATACCGAATAAATTTATTACACCTATAGATGCGATAGTGAAGTTGCGCTGGATTTTCAGCACAGCTTTAGTATTATTTATAACCCAATTTACATTACACTTTATGAAAATTAGAGTATTACTAACTAACCTCTTGATGCTTACCCTATTAAGCTATGGTGCGTGGGCTCAGCAATCGCCTCAAACAATGCGGGCGAGTTATCAAACCGTGAGCGCCTATGTGCGTGACATTCCTGCTTTGTCCAAGATGGACAACATTATTTCGGCCAGAGGGTATGAGCACGTGGCTCCTCCCAAACGCAGAGGTAAAAACACTTTCGTTCCTGGCAAAGGTTTACCTGCTGCCGGAGATCCTTTAGCACAGCGTCAGTTTGATTACAACAAAAGAAGCGCTAACCAAAGAACTGCCGCGGTAACTGAGGTGGCCAACTTTGATGCTCACTTAGGTACGGTATTGAATGACCCGACAGGAGCCATCGGACCTAACCACTATGTGTATGCTTTTAACTCTGGCTTTGGTATTTTGGACCGTAACGGAAATGTATTGGTGCCTGAGGCTTCTTTGGGAACACTTTTCCCAGGCGAAACTTTGGGAGACCCAGTAGTATTGTATGACCAATTTGCCAACCGCTTTATTATTATGCAGTTCAGTAATACCCCTAACGGTATTTTGATTGCCGTTTGTAAAGGGGCTGACCCAGTAAACGATGGATGGCATACTTACCGATTCAACACCGGTGCTTTTCCTGATTATGAAAAAATGTCTATCTGGCATGATGGATATTACATTACTGCCAATAAAAGCTCTGGATCTGCTTCTACCAGTGAAGTAGTATACGCTTTAGAAAGAGACAAAATGTTGACGGGTGCTTCGGCTCAAATGATTGGTTTCCCATTGCCAGGCATTAGCACCAATGGTTTCTACAGCCCAGGTGGATTGAATGCATTGGGTACTACTTTGCCTCCTTCTAATGTAAAACACCAAGTGATTTACATGCAAGACGATAGCTGGTCAGGTGTTTCTCAAGACCACTTGAAAATCTGGGAAACTACTGTAGACTGGGCCAATACTTCTAACTCTAGCATTACCCTAAAGCAACAATTGAATACTGCGTCTTTTGATGGTGTATTCAATGGAGGTAGTTTCAACAACTTGTCAGAGCCAGGTGGTGGACGAAAAATTGATGCGATTCAGGCTACCATGATGTATATGACAAACTATCGTCGTTTTGGCACCCACAACTCAGTAGTATTGAACTTTGTAGTAGATGTAAATGGTAATGACGGCTTAGCGGGGATTCGTTGGTATGAATTACGTCAGTCAGCAGACGGACAGCCTTGGACCATCTACCAGGAAGGTACCTATACTGATCCTGATGGATACAATGCATTTTGTGGAAGTATTGCGATGGACAAGCAAGGAAACATTGGAATGGGCTATACTGTGGTAAGCAGTTCTAAACACCTTTCTATTCGTTATACTGGCCGTATGGCGGGCGATGCCTTGAACGTTATGACTTCTCCAGCAGCTACTGCAGTAGACGGAGACGCCAGATCTAACCGTTCGGATGGACGCTATGGAGATTACGCTCAAATTACCCTTGACCCAACCGATGACTTGACTTTCTGGCACATTGGAGAGTACATGAAGAGTCCTTCAAACTCAGTAAGACGTAGCCGCGTGGTTGCTTTCCGTTTGGGTACTGCTGTTCCTGACAATCAGGCACCTAGCACGCCTACCAACTTGGCTGCCTCTAATGTAGCTGCTACCAGTGTAACTTTGAGCTGGACTGCTTCTACCGATAATATTGGGGTAACAGCGTATGATATTTACAATGGTGGATCAGTAGTAGCATCTGCCGCTGGAAGCGCTACTTCTTTCAATGTAACTGGACTTTCTCCTAATACTGCTTATGCTTTCTCGATAAGAGCAAAAGATGCTGCAGGCAATCAATCAGCGGCAAGTAATACAGTAAATGTAACCACTCCTAATGCTTCAGGCTGTACGGGTGGCATTACTTCTTTCCCTTACAGCGAAGGGTTTGAAAGTAATTTTGGTGCCTGGACCCAAAATACGGGAGATGATTTGAATTGGACTCGAGATGCTAATGGTACGCCTTCTAATAATACTGGACCAGGTAGCGCCAGTGAAGGTTCCTTCTACATTTTCGTAGAGGCTTCAGGCAATGGTACGGGTTATCCTAACAAATCGGCCATCATTACTTCACCTTGTTTTGATTTAAGCGCTCTTACTCAAGCTACTTTCAGCTTCCAATACCATATGTTTGGCGCTGCCGATATGGGTACTATTGCGTTGGAAGCAAGTGCTGACAATGGCCTTACCTGGACCAGCATTTGGAACCAAAGTGGTAACCAAGGAAACCAGTGGAATTCTGTGGACGTAGATTTGGCTGCTTATGTAGGAGGTAGTGTACAGCTTCGTTTTAACCGAGTAACTGGCGGTACCTGGCAGGCTGATATTGCCATTGATGATGTGAAGTTGACCTCGGGTTCTGGTAGTGGTGGAAACTGCTCTCCTTCTGGTAATTTAACTTTGACCATTGTATTGGACAATTACCCTGAAGAAACTTCTTGGCAAGTAACCAACGCAGGCGGAACAGTGGTAGCTTCTAATAGCTATTCTACCGCAAATCCTGATGGTTCTACTGTAACTGAAACTATTTCTGGTCTTGCAAACGGTGATTATACTTTTACCATTAATGATAGCTTTGGTGACGGTATCTGCTGCGCTTATGGTAATGGTTCTTACTCCTTAACAGACGCAGGAAATGGCACCATTGTAAGCGGTGGTGATTTTAATAGCTCAGAATCTACTGCCTTCTGCTTGGGTAGTCGTAGTGCAGGAGCTACCCGTATTCAGACGCAGGTTTTGGATGAAGGTGTAGATGTTACTTTATTCCCGAACCCTGCCAATACAGTGTTGAACATTGACACCAAAGGTGCTACCATTGACAAAGTACAGGTATTCTCTATGTATGGCCGTGCTTTGGAAATTGGTAACAAAGACAGCCAGGCACAAATGAGAACTACTGGTAACAGTAATTCATTTAATACTTCAAATCTTCCTGCGGGGGTTTATTTTGTTAGAATTACTTCTAATGGGCAAACCATCACGAAACGATTTGTGGTGAAAAGATAAATAAGCATAGTAGCTCGTGAGCCCAGAGTGCTGGGCAATTTATAAATCAATAAAGCGAAAAAGGTCGTCTGGGTACAGATGGCCTTTTTTTATGAAGTATTTGGTTAATCTAAAAGCAATCTATTTTGCAAATCTGTCATTAGAATTTGCCCAAAATACCGATTGATCGCTTGTCCTTCCGCCTAAAACAAAAAGCTGAATAAGAGGATGAGGTAGGAAAACAGCCACTTTCGTGAATCCTTACCGCACCCTCACTGAGTTACTGATGACAACTTTAGGAAATTGTGGAAATGCAGCCCTAAAAGATTGCTTCAAAACTGTGGATTCAAGGCGGTACAATTTTTCAATTCCTCACCACAATTTTTCGCAAACGGCAATGCCCTTGAGTTGTCATCTACATTGATGTGTCTTGGATTCCAGGAAATTAGTACTACTGATAACGTATTCACATAAAACGTTGATTGTTAGTTGATTAAAATAAATTGTAATGTACATATTTTGTCACTCCGAACTTGT
>DMXI01000420.1 GCA_003483885.1 Microscillaceae bacterium | reverse complement strand
CATAGTTTGAAATCAACAAAAATACCTTTAGTCAAGTTAAACACCGTTTGAACTTTAGCCGTCGTTGCATTACCCTTTTTATTATAATTCCCAGTTGAAAATCCCGATTCATCGAGGGGAAATACTCAGCTAGATGTTTTGATAATTTATAATGAGTCGCATCTTGAATGTAGACATTAGGAAATGCTTTAAACATTTCGCTCTTCAAAAAGGAATCACATCTCTTTTTTAAGGACTTCTGCAATAACTTTTTTAAAAACAGATTAAATTTTTTAGCGGTCAGGCGTTTCCAAATTGCTTGACCACTAATACATCTTTGAGGTATTTTCGAAGGTGAGAAATAAATACGTCCATACTACGAGAGTTAAAGAAAGAGTCATCACCCCATACGTGCATTAAAATACTGGTTTTAGTAATCAGTTTATTCTTATTTTGGCAAAGAAGCTTTAGTAATTCGGCTTCTCTTAAAGTTAGTTTTTTGGTTTCTCCCGAAGCCATTTGAATGGTAAGTCGTTTGCTATCAAAGCGGTATTTCCCCAACTCAAAGACATGGGTTTCATTTAATTCTGGAGCATCAGCCAAGCGATTGTATAATTCTTCAAGGCTTTTAAGCTGGGAAATCCCATTCAATGTTGACAACTGATTATCTCCTAAATGTAACAATTGCAGGTTCTTGAGTTGCATAAGGCTTTGGGGTAATTTTGAAAACTTATTGCCATCCAAGTTCAATTTCTGTAGTGTTTGCAATTGAACAAACCTTTGAGGTAGAGTAGTGAGTTGATTACTACTTATTATCATCCTCTGAATATTTTTCAAACTGCCCAGCTCAGCGGGTAAAGTCATTAACTGATTATTGGCTAAACTTAATAATGTTAGATTTTGTAAATCACCAATTTCGGAAGGCAATGAGGCCAGTTGATTACGATCCAGAATTAATATGGCAAGTTTTTTTAGACGGCTGATCGACGAAGGCAACGATACCAATTTATTATTGAAGGCATTCAACACAGTAAGGTTGCTCAGGTCTCCTATGACAGGATATATCGTTTTTACCTGATTCACCATGAAATGTAGCTTTTGAAGGTTTTTCAGTTTGCCGATATCATCAGAGATTGTGGTGAATTTATTCACATTTAACACCAGTTTTTTTAGGTTTTTCAAGAGGGGGTAATTTCGGAAGAAGTTGGGTAAGTGAGTGTCCAAAAAGATTAAGGGTGTCTATCCATTAGAGCTTGTATAAGGCTTCGTGCATAGAACGATACACCTTCTTCTTTGCGGCAAACTCTTTGGTAATCAGTGTTTTGGGTACATAATAAAAACGAAAACTTTCAAACATAGTATTTTTTACTTCTTTGCCTTCTGGCACTAATACTATGCTGTTCTTTTTATGTTAATAAACCTCCCATTCACTTTACCATCGCCTCTTTTGATATACACACATTTTTCTTTGACATTATACTCCCAGGTTCCTTGTTGCCTTTGGTTATTCAAGCCATATAGCTTATAGGTATGATCGCGCTTAAATTCAAAATCCATGTTAGGACTGGGGGGTAATCTTTCCATTTTTTTACCATTGGCGGTTCCATAATCGGCTCGCAAACGTTGAAAAAAAACGATTGGTAAATCTTTATGAGGGTTTGTTTCTTTTTGTCCTCTGCAAATAAAACTCAAGTCTAATAAACTGACTAGTAAGAGGAGCTTTGATATTATTTTTATTTTACTCTAAATTTTAAGTTTGATATTCTAAGTTATTCAAATTTTCGATATAAGCTCAGGCAAAATCGCCTAAATAACAAACATTATCACAATTCAATTTCTAGCAAACAAGTTGTGTTTACAAAGTAGTATAACAATAAACGCAAAAAACGACTCCTCACAATATTTAGAAGAGTCGTTTATGGTTGTTTTCACAAATTTTCCATACATTATTTTGTTTCCACAATTACCAAATCAGTAAAGTTTTTTCCAGTCCCTTTGAGGTATATTTTGTCGGAGGTAGTACCATCTGGCTTTATTTTAATGATAAAAGGTTTGAAATTGCTATCAAAGTCAAAACCAACAAACTCGTCGTTGACTTCGCTATACACCAAACCTCGGGTATTGTTGCCATAGTCAATACTCCCGGTAATGTAAGTGAGATCCCCTGTTGTTAGATTGATTTCAGCCAGTTTTTTTACCCCAGTATCATATTGAAAAATATACACCTTGTCAGATGCATCTATTACCAAATCTCTAAAGTTTTTCCCGGTTCCTTTGAGGTATATTTTCTCGGAAGTAGTACCATCTGGCTTTATTTTAATAATAAAAGACTTGAAATTGCTATCAAAGTCAAAACCAATAAACTCTTCATTGGTTTTATTGTATACAATCCCTCGGGTATTGTTGCCATAATCAATGCTTCCGGTAATGTAAGTAAGGTCTCCTGTTGTTAGATTGATTTCAGCCAGTTTTTTTACCCCAGTATCATACTGAAAAATATACACCTTGCCAGATGCATCTATTACCAAATCTCTAAAGTTTTTCCCGGTTCCTTTAAGGTATATTTTCTCGGAAGTAGTACCATCTGGCTTTATTTTGATGATAAAGGGTTTGAAATTGCTATCAAAGTCAAAACCAATAAATTCTTCATTGGTTTGGCTATATACAATCCCTCGAGTGTTGTTGCCATAATCTATGCTTCCTGTAATGTAAGTTAAATCTCCCGTCTCAAGATTTATTTCGGCTAGTTTTTTTACTCCGTCATCATATTGAAAAATGTAAACCTTGGTAGAAGCTACTGTATAAGATGCTACTTTGGCTGTTTTTCCATTATGCTCCAGTGTAATATCTCCTGAAGTAATGTTTTCAGGAATGGTTACAGTAATTTCGCTTTCGGTGATTTTTACAATCTCGGCCTGCACACCATTGAATTTTACTACATAGCGCTCAGTTTCACTAAAATTTGATCCTTTAATTTTAAACTCTCCGCCTGATTTTACAGTAATTGTGCCACTTACTTCTTCTAGCGTTGGTTCTTCAGTGGGGTTCACCTGTTCTTTTTTTGCGCAACCAAAGAAGAGAAAAAAACCTAAGCACAATAAGGTCATTTTTATACTTTTCATATGTTTTATGTTTATAGTTAAAGTCCCTCTATTCTCTACATTTAACTGCAAAAAACAGAGGTGTTTTTGTTTGAATACTTCTAAAAACTAGAAATAACTTAGTGCTGTGTAACAACAGTTTATTTGTATTTTGCAACTATTAGCCATTGTCGGTGTTTAAGTGAAACGACACCAACAACTTTTGCCCACAAGGGCAAGTTTTTTGGGATGGCACTGCGCTTAAACATCAAAAAAAGAAAATATAAACTTACTTATGTTCCACAGTATTTGGTACACTGTAAACTATGTTTATTTGCATTTTGCAACTATTCTAAAACCTCCACTTCTTGTATGGTCTTACCAAGACTTAATTAACTTTGTTGAGCTCAGCGCAGCAAAGCTGTAGCTTCGGTTTTTTGGTTCCCAAAACACATCCCTGGAGATGACAAGTATGTTACTCGAAACATTCCCTGTCCTCCCGAACCTTGATGAGAGTGCAGTAGGTGTTCACGAAACTGAATGTTTTCCCACTTCATCCCCTTATTTAGCCTTGTATTTTGGGTGGAAGGATAAAGGGAAGATCTTGATTTGTTTTAAATAACTGATAAACAATCATTTATACTACGTTGTCATCACTAGCACAGCCGAGAGATCTGGGTAACCGAATGTTGAAAATAACCAGATGTTTCGGCAGGCTCAACATGACAAAACACGTACACCCAATATTTTCTAATTAGCTAATAACCGCAGAACGAAGTTCAAGCTTTGCCAAAGGCTAATCAATACTTTGTATAAACACATCACCAGTAAGAGAGACCATACAATGCCTTCTTTGATCTTGTTACACTAAGACCAAAGACTTGAGAGGTTTTTGAAAATATCAAATTATGTAGTTGACAGTGTACTTAGCTTATCTCTTTACTATTCTTTTGGTTATTTGCTTATCTCCGGTCTGAAGTATCAGCAAATAATGTCCTTTTGGTATTTGGTCAAAATTTATAGTAACAGTTCCATTATTCAGCGTACTTGTACGTGATAAGACTATGCGACCCTTTTGATCAACTATTTGATAATGAATGCTTTGGGAAGCATGTTTTTGACTATTTATTGTCACCTGTCCAGTAGTTGGGTTAGGGCCCACTTTCCAAACAAGATTGGTTGCTTGCTCTGCGATACTTGTTACATTATTTACTCCAGTTCCGGCAAGTTGAATCATGTAGGTACCTTCATCACTATCATTGCTTTGGATGGTGAGCAATGCTGAAGCAGCACCTGCTACACTTGGAATATAACTCACTGTAAAAGTTACTTGTGAGCCTGCACTTATAGAGGGAGTTACCTCAGTTTGAGTGATTTTAAAATCGTTGGTATTGGTACCACTCAATGTAATCAAACTTCCGGCAGTACCGTTCAAAATAAGCTCAATTACCCCTTTGTTCTCAATGGCAATGGTTGAGTCTACTGAGTTGTTTCCTATAGATACATTGCCAAAATTGAGGGTAGTGCCACTGGCAATATTTCGATTGTTGAAGATAAGGTTTATTTCAGGAGTACCATACAAGACCAGGAAAATATCTTCATCTCCTTGACTAGTCAGCGTAGTAGAAATGCCATTGTTGATGGCAAACTCAGCCATGTTTGTATAAGAGCCCGTCAGATATATGCCATTCGTATTGGGGTCTATGAATATATCGTTGGTAGTGTCAAAATTGGTTCCTCCTATATTATGGGCAAAACGATAGTTGCCATCCTTGTCATAACTCACCAATAGTGCGTCAGCTGACCCTTTAGATTGTATTTTAACCGTATTAGAGGGATCATTAAAGCTTAATTCTCCTTCAAAATTGCCCGTTACGTATACATTATTCGAAGCATCTAAAGCAATTCCTTCCGGAAAATCAGAACTAGTGGCACTTCCCAAACCTTTTACCCATTGTAGTTCAATCGAGGTGTTGTACTTGGCAATAAACCAATCACCGCTTCCTTTACTAGTGAGTTTAGCAGTACCAGCGCCTGGATCAAAATCGACATCGGAGCCTGTATAATTGCCACAAATGTAAATATTACCAGCGTTATCCAGTACCAGCGAACGCGCATCGGTAGTTCCAAAGTTTTTGGCCAATACATAATTGCCATCAGTAGTATACTTTGCAATAAAGACTGTTCCATTAGCTTCATCCAGATTCGCAGTATTGCTGCCTGGATCATAGTCTGCCACTCCATTATGTTCTCCTACCACTATAAGTTCATTGGTGGTGGTGTTAAATGCCAACCCATTTACAGTAACTGCTTTAAAATCAGTAGCGGCCCCTACCCTAAATACCCACTGATACGCTCCATCGCTACTATATTTAGCTACAAACATACTGTTTGAAGATCCTACAGCGCTCAGGTTTTGGGTTCCAGTTCCAGGATCAAAGTCTACATTTGCTCCTCTGAAAGCTCCTGCTAAATATATATCTCCTTGGCTATCTAAAACCAGGTTTCCACCAAAATCACCCTGGCTACCACCAATGCGAAAAGCCCACTGGTATTCGCCATTAGTGGTATACTTTGCCAAAAATACATCGTCACTTCCTGCACTTGTCAAGGTTTGGGTTTGAGGGCCAGAATCAAAATCAGTAGTTCCTCCAAATATTCCAGTGATATACAAGTTACCTGCTCCATCAAGTACTATTTGAGTAATATCTTCAGCCACGGTGCCACTAATACTTTTAACCCACTGCAATTCCCGGTTTGCGTTGTATTTGGCAAAAAAAGCGTCAGAACCTCCTTGAGCTGTTAATTCTGTTTTATTAGTGGAAAAATCAAAATCTACTGTTCCACTAAATAGGCCTGCAATGTAAATATTACCTGCCTGATCGGTTAAAACTTGATCTCCTTGTTCAAATTTTGCTGTACTCCCCAGGCTATTGGCCCAGCTCAACATTTGGGCATTGGCTTGTTGCACCAAAAGCCAGCAAATAAGCAATAATAAAGGAGTGAAAGTTTGTAAGATGCCTGATGAAATAGTTTGGATCTTGGCCAGTGAAAATCTCATATGTTTTGTCTTTATAAAAGTTATGTTGATAATCCTACCTTATCAAGATTGTCTAATTGTTTTCGCGTAAATGTAATTGGAAAGCCACACAAAAGGGTCTCTATTAATTTAAAGAGACCTATACTTTGCTTTTTTATCTAAAATTGCTTTGGTCTCAACTCGAACCGTTTGCTTTGTAAAATAAGGCAGTGATTTTGTATGGATTATTAGTTCAGAATCACATTTCGGAAACCTCTGAATGACAGCACAAAAAAAGCATAAGACCTAAACTTAAGCGTCTCATCAGAAGCGTTGAGACATTATTTATTGAAATAAGCTGATAGTGAGAGCCCTATATAGCACTCACCCAATAAACAAAGGGGAAGAAACGAGTATTATTTGAGTGTGTTATCGACTTTTTTCTTGAATTGTGAAGGGGTGAGGCCAGTTTGTTTTTTAAAAATTCGATTGAAGGTAGCTTTAGACTGAAAGCCTGATTCATAAGCGATTGCCAGTAAGGTAATGCGTCGAGCATCTCCCTTGACTACTCTTTCTTTGAATACATTCACTCTACAGCCATTGAGGTAATCATAAAAGTTAGTATTGAGTTCTTTGTTCATCAGTTCTGACAATTTCCTGTCGGTAGTTTCCATTTTTTGGGCAACTTTGGCTAGTGAAATATCCTCATCTTTGTACAACTCCTGCCTTATGATTACATCAGAAAGCTTCTGTTTAAGATATTCTATTTCTGCTTTATCTTTAAAAATGCTTCGAGTAGGTTTTTTAGCTTTCGAAATTAATCGATCTTCTTTAGCCTGTAATTCCCGCAAAGTCTTTTGTAAGGCTTCGTTAGTTTTCTTTAAAGGAGTAGTATGCTGGATAACTACAGCTTTCGTCCTTTTTTCGTAAATCCTGATAATATATTTTCTTAAAAAGTAAAGCCCTGTTAAAACAAGTAAAGCCAGCAAGGCTACGCTTCCTCTAAACCACCAGGTTTGCCACCAGGCAGGATGCACTATAATAACTACTTGAGCCTCTTTATCGCTCCATACGCCATCATTATTAGCTGCTTTTACCCGTAATATATAAGTACCCGGAGACAAGGCGGTATAGGAGATAAAACGCCGTTTGCCTATATAACTCCACTCTTGGTCAAAGCCTTCCATAAAAACAGCATAAGTGTTTTTATCAGGTAAAATGTAATTTAAAGCCGCAAATTCAAAAGAAAGCACTTTGTCTTTGTAAGAGAGTTCAAGCGTGTCGGTATTCCAGATTGGCTGAGGTAAAACACCTTTTTTATCAACAGAAACAGATTTATTAAACAACTGAAAATCAGTAAATTTCACGGGTGGTTTATAAGTATTTTTGTTGACCTTTTCGGGTTCAAACAAGTTAAAACCATTGGTTCCTCCCATCAAAACCACTCCATCTTTGGTAAGCAAACCACTGCCAGTTAAAAACTCATTTCCTTGCAGTCCGTCTTGTTCATCATAATTTCTGAACTTTTCTTCTTTTTTGTCAAAACAACTCAATCCTTTACTGGTACTTAGCCATAAAAAACCTTTTGTGTCTTCAATAATTTTATGTATCACATTGTTAGGTAACCCTTGCTTGATGGTATAATGTTGGAATTGAGTGTTTCCTTTATATACCTCTTTTAGGTTGAGTTTATTTAAGCCATTTCGAGTACCTATCCACAATACTTGTTGTTTGTCTATATACAACGCAGTGACATAGTCGCTGCTCAGGCTGTACTTATTGGTAGGTGAATGAAAATAATTGGTAAAAATTTCTTGATGAGGGTCAAATCGATTTAACCCTTTACGAGTTGCAATCCATAGATTACCTTTATAATCTTTGGTAATCGCAATAACTGTCCCTTGACTGAGTGAAGTTCCATTAAAAGAATCTCTAAAAAGGTATGATTTAGTCACTTTTTTCTTTCTCTTATCATACTTCACAACTCCTCCTCCTCTGGTACCTATCCAGAGTTCTCCAGGCACCTGAGGATCTTGAAAAATAGCTCCTATATGAGGGCTATGAAGCCGAAGACTGGGGTGACTCTGAGTATTGTATGGCAGGTGTTCAAAAATACCTGTTTTTGGATCATAATGGTCCAACCCTCCACCTATAGTTCCTATCCAAATGCTTCCATCTACATCTTTTAGCAAGGTATTTATATTATTGGTAGCAATACTTCGAGGGTTGTTTCCGGTATTTTTGAAAGTGATAACCTCTCCTGTTTTACGATGGAGTTTTGTAAGTCCAATGGCTCCTCCTTTTGTGCCAAACCAAATATTACCCTGATTGTCTTCGCAAAAAGAAGTAACCTGAGGGCTTGTACTCTTATTGGGCTTATAATGGTGAAAATTATTAAGGGCTGGGGTAAATGCACTTGTTCCATTCTTAAACGAACAAAGCCAAATGGTACCCGCTTTGTCTTCAAAAACTTGTTGAATATTGCTTCCAGCAATGCTTTGTGGATTTTGAGGGTCAGGAGCAAACAAGGTAAAATGATTATTTTGTGGGTCAAATTTATAAAAACCGTTCGCAGTACCCACCCAATAATTGCCTCGATGGTCCTGAAGAAAACCCCAAACTGATTTGGCCTTTAGCGAGTTTTTTTGTGTGGCATTTGTGCCCCATTTTGCTACAATTTTTCTGCTATGGGTGTCAAATTTTATCAAGCCAGCTTCAAAGGTACACAACCACAAAAAACGAGGGTTCACCTGATCCCGAACAATATGGTAAACAGCATCGTCGTAAAAAAATTTTGTTGGATTTGGATTCACCGACAAACGCCAGGTACAAGTTTGAAGCTTTTTATCAAAATATGCCACCCCCCATCTGGTGCCTAACCACAAACCCTTGTTTTGGTCGGTTATAATGGAGTAAACGTAGCGCGAAGGAATGGGGAATTGATAACTTTCTCTAATGTATACAATCTTTTGATGTCTGGGATCAAAATAACTAAGGGCTTTCTTATTGGTAGCTATCCAGATTTTACCATCTTCATCTTCAACAAAAGCATTAATTTCATCTCCTGCAACACCTTTCACCTTATCTTTATGAGGGCGAAACCTTGTAAACGTTTCAGTGAGAGGGTCAAACCGATTTACTCCCCCTCCTAGCGTTCCTATCCATATGTACCCTGTTTTGTCTTCAAGAAGAGCAGTTATGTAGTTATTGCTGAGACTATTTTTATTGCCCAATTCGTTGCGATATATCTTAAATTGATAGCCGTCGTATCGGTTAAGGCCATCGGCAGTACCAAACCACAAAAACCCTTTGCGATCCTGCACCATACATTTCACTGTATTTTGAGAAAGTCCCTGAGTAGAGTTAATATTTGAAAACTTAATTTCCTGAAACAGAGATTGAGCAGTGAGTGGAAAAGTAAAAACTAAAATGATGGCAAATATTCTTAAAGCACCCTTCATTCAACAAATTTATGTATGATAGTGGTTAAGGAATTAGTAATAATCCTAATACAATGAGCAAATAACTCATGAAATTCAAAAAAACACAAGATGCCAGAGGTAATAATTACTAATTACTTAGTTCAAAAGCATTTTTCTTTCTTGAATAGTTTTCTATATCCACACCTTGCCTGGTTTTTATTCGCTTCATAAGAGCTAAATCACAACAGTATCTTTCAAGCATAAAACCCTGTTTATCAAGTGATTAACAAGCAAAAACCTCATTGAAAGCAGTGAGTGTAATCGGTAAGTAAGAGGTAATTAAGCGGTAAGTGCAACAAGAAGTTGCCTGTTTTACTGTTAAACTTTGCTAGTCAAAGATTTAACCTTATGTGCTACCATAAGTTTCCTACTTCAATATGCGTAACTGGTAACGGTTGGGTATAAAGCTTGAAGGGCAATGTACCCGAAAAGTTTTCTTCGAGGAAAACGAATCCTGTTAGTCTCAAATGGGTAGGGGCTAGGAATGAATGGTATGGGTAACATATGTGAATCACCATTAAAGGTTCGTAATAGTTGAAAAGCCAAAGAGTACTGATAGGCTTTAACCAAAAGGTATAGGGCAAGGATAACATCTATTACCGTGATGTTACGTAGCTGTTGCGCCCTCGGACTCGAGGTGAACCCTAACCCATTTAGTAAAACAGTCAAAACTTGGTGGCCTCTTTATGAGTAAGTAGATCATAAGAAATACCTAATACCCCAGCAGGTAAAGGAAGGGAGAAAAAGCGAATGCTAGTCTGTAATAGATCAGATAGAGATTTCAGATTTGTCTCACCTCGAAAGAGAGCTGACTTCTTCCAGGTTCTTTATTACAAGAAGAAATTGTAAAGTTTATATTTGGAAAGCAAATGAAGTTATCTTAGGATGATTATGCGTCCAAAGCAATTGGATGGCAACATATAGATTGGAAGAAAGTCCATCAGATTGTCAAACGACTACAATCACGAATTGTAAAGGCAACCAAAGCTGGGCAACACCGCAAGGTGAAATCCCTGCAATGGTTATTGACACATTTTTTTCACGCCAAGGCAAAGTTAGTGGTCATAATTTCAGCATCTGTCATTTGACGAAGTGGGTGATTTTTATGACCAGTGGCTTTAAGAAAATCATCAATAAAACAGTATATTGCTATTACATAGTCTGTCATAGTAGCTATTTAAATTTGGTTTAGCAACCTTTAATTTAATAATTTCTTGACAGACTTTTCATAACCCGCAACTTGGGTAACCTTAGGCATTTTATTATAACTTTATTCCTTCAAATACTGGTTAATGGAATTAACTGAATTCGAAATAACACAAAACTTACTCCGCCTGTTACGTTCGGTAGATGAACGTTCAGTTGCATTGGGCTTAGAACTCCACTATAGCAATCCTACCCCAGAAAGTGTAGCCTTGCTAACAGCTTGTCAACGGCTCTATAAAGTGATTTTTAAGGAAGATGTTGATATGTTACAAGCCATACATTTAGTAACGCTTAATGATCCAATACTTGATTTGAGTGATCAGGGCTTAAGTGCCTTACCCCCCGAGATTGGTCAGCTTACTCAGTTACAAGCATTAGAACTTAGGGGGAATGAACTATCAAATGTTCCTGCTGAAATTTTTCAGTTTACTCAGCTGCAAAAATTAGATTTAAGGTGGAATCAATTAACCAAACTACCTGCTACAATAGGTCAGCTTACTCGACTAAAATATTTAAACTTATCGGGTAATCAACTCATCGAATTACCTCATGAAATCGGTCAGCTTACTCACTTAAAAGAATTACACGTATCAGACAGTAAGCTCACAACATTGCCTTCGGAAACCTTTCAACTTACCCATTTACAAGGATTAAATGTATGGGGTAACCAACTTACCCAATTACCCCATGAAATTGGCCAGCTTACCCAATTACAAGAAATAAATTTATACAATAATAAAATTACTGAATTGCCTCCTGAAATTGGCCAACTTACCCAGCTGCAAAGGTTGTATTTATCAGATAATCAACTCACCGCTTTACCCAGCGAAGTCATTCAACTTACCCACTTAAAAGAATTAGATTTATCAGGTAATAAATTCACAATACTTCCTCCTGAAACCTTTCAACTTGGCCATTTGCAAGAGTTAGATTTATCAGGTAATAAACTTATAACACTCCCCTCTGAAATCAAACGACTTCATCACTTACAAGACTTAGATTTATTGGGTAATCCAATAGGAAAAGAACAGCGAGATCTGATTACTGCTTGGTTACCTCAGTGTGATATTAGATGGGAATAAGTTATTACATTGCTTGATTTGTTACAGGTGTTTTTGACTGACGTTACTCTACGAAAATCAAGTTTTTTTTTTAATGACCTGGTCTAAACATTGTACCCATCCTACTAACTACATCTTTAACTTAATTTTCTTTTTCAGACAAACGTAGAAAGAATTGTATAAAAAACATGGGGTTAGTGGGATGTATACAAAAAAAGATCGTATATGAAAAAAATTGGAATTAGCAAGATACAGACATATAACAAGGATTGAAATAGGAACAGGTGATTGATATCTTTAAAACTTCATTTTCTCTATAATAAAAATTGAAATCAGCATCGTGTGAGTGTGGGTTTGTTCGTACCTTCTAAGGGAGATCAATATAAAAAAGCTTGACACTACTTTTAATCAATCCACTCGACATTAGCCTGAATGTTTACGTAAAAGCCTAAGACTTTTAGAACACATAGAAGCTAGTAAGGTTTACTGGTAGTTGAATAAAATTTTGGTTTATTATCGTAAAAATCTCCTTTGTTTTTTGCTTATTTGTCTATAAGTTTTTTTTGTTTGAACGAATAAATGGCTGTTGCCAAGCAACTTCTCGTTAAATTTGATTATTCAACCTCAAAATAAACAATCACTTCATAATGAATTATTTGGAGACAAAAGCAACTAAAGGAGTCAGAGGTTTTCTTTCCCCTAATATATCATTAAATCCTTCATCTGGAGAATGTACGCTTTCCGGAAGATCACTAATGAGTAACCCTCGCCTCTTTTACACCCCGGTTTTTGATTGGTTGGATGAGTACGAAAATAGCAATTCTACAGAACTCAACTGGCATATACATATCACTTATTTTAATTCCAGCTCGAAAAAAATATTTATTACACTTTTTAAAAGGTTGTATGAGTTGCAACAAAAAAGTAGACAACAGATAAAGGTGAACTGGTATTGTCTGGAAGAGGATACTGATTTAAAGGATGAAGTGGAAGAAATGTCCAAGGAAAGTGGGTTTAAAATTCATATTTTACCTAAAGAATAAGAAAAGGAGTTGTTTTACAATTATTTTTCATCAAGTCCTGCTCTGACCTACTCTGTAAGGAAGAATACTATCAAAAGTAACCAGCAGACAGCAGTCAACCTACCGGATTTTCACATTGTTGATGGCTAACCACAGTTCGCTAATTATAAGGCCTGGAAGCCTCTTCATTGGGTGACCTCTCAGGCTCCAAAAAATGATCGTAATGATCACAAAGTAGAAAATCCAGTATCGCAAAATTTTCCTCAATAGTTGGTTCAGCTCATCCCGTGGGTTAGGTTTCATTGGAGGGATGTGTTTGTAGGGTGTATAGTTTAAAAAGGTTGACTTACCGCATCAGAAGCAAGCCAACCGAGGCATCAATCATCAACTTCACTAGCCAACTCCATCATCTATTTACCGCAAATGATTCTTTACCTCCACCGAGGACTGGTCGCTTTCGTCTTTCTTTTCATTTGGTACCTGGGCACCAGCTTGTTCCCGCAAAAAATCATTCTTTTTACCAGGCAAAAGTAGGCAACACTTGATGCCTTGACTGAGTTTATCCACGAGCTGTATACTACCCTTGATCGCTATTACCCATTCTTTTACTACTCCTGAACCAACCCCTGCAATGGTATCCAGTACCCGCTTGTTGTAGGATGTATCGAATGGTTGTTTTCCTTGGTGAACATCCACGGGATAACGCCCATTATCTTCTATATAGATCGCCACCAGTTCTTCATTATAAGGTTTGGCCTCCACACTGATAAAACTAGTGGTTCTGGACTTCTTGTCGACAAAATCACCCATATAGTGAATGAGATTAAAAAAGATGTGGAAAAAAGTCATTTTGTCGACCTGCACCAGAATGTTTTCTATTTGAGGGCGAAACTCAATGTGATGTTTGCGAAAATAGGGTTTATACATTTGTCCAATAGAAAGCACCAAATCTCTCAAACTAAACTGCTTGGTTTCCAAGGGGGTAGCGGCAATCACATTGAGATTCCCAATATTTTCTAAAATGTCCTCTATCTCAAAAGTGGCTTCACGCAAAGTCGCATTTTTTCTATGCTCACCTAATTTATACCGTAGATTAAGCAAGGTTTGTCGAGCTTTCATAAGCCCTTCCCGAATCAGGCGTTGTTGAACCGTATCAATGATCATGATGATTTACATTTTTGAGGTAAGTAGTTTGAAAATAAGTGTATGGTTAAAAAAGAAATCCGGGCAGATCAGGCTGCCCGATTTCTTCGCTGCTTCACCAACCCAAACCCTGGCAGGGTTGGGTTAGCTATTGGGAAAAAGAAGGCAGGGTTTCATGACAAACCCTTGCCTTCTGGCACCTCCCAGCCTGCCCCTAAACTAACAACCACCTTTTGTTTGTCACATGACGAGCAGCCAAGAGGATTTTTTACGCTCTTTTGGGGTCATTCTTTTTTAATGAATCTACCCTGGAACATCTGCTTTTTAAAATGAAGCTTGAGAAGATAGGCCCCAGCGGGTAATTCGTCCAGGAATATAACGTGTTGCTTAGAGTGACTGGCCCAGTGACCTCGTTGTAAAGTACGTCCTTGCAGATCGGCAATCACCCAGCGAATTTGGTGGGATAGTACTCCATGGAGTACCGAAGGAAGCAAAATGGTCGCCTGATCTCTGATAACGGGATTAGGAAAGATTACTAGTTGCGAGGAAGCACTTTTTGTCTGATGAACTCCAGTAACTTTACCTATCCCGTTTGCTCTTTTGGGCAAAGCAGATTTATAATAGTTTGCCTGGTATACTTCCTTTGTCAGATAATCCTGGACAAAAACCACTATCCGCAGACGGGACAAATCCAGTGGGACCGGGTAGCTACTCACATCCCAGCCAAGCTCAATCAAAAGAGAATCACCTTGCTGCCAGTTGCGTTTAGGGACAAAGGTTCCTGCTGCATCAGGGAGCATTTTACGTACTACGTGATGGTAATTTTTTCTCGCGCTAATGCTACTTTGCGCAAGAGTATCGATCAAGGCTACTTGAATCACCACCGA
>DMXI01000421.1 GCA_003483885.1 Microscillaceae bacterium | reverse complement strand
CTTTAAGTTATTTTTTTGCAGCCCGTTTGCAAAAGAAAGAAGAAGCCCCTCTTATTCAGGAAAAAGTACGTAGCTGGAAGAAGTTTGCCCGTGTGTTTTTCTGGCTCCATGGTACCTCAGTCATTGGGGTAGTTGTCAGCCTTTTTTACCTTATATACAATCATCATTACGAATTTTATTACGTTTGGAATCACTCGGCCAATGATTTGCCTGCCTATTATATGGTTTCGGCATTTTGGGAAGGCCAAGAAGGTAGTTTTCTGTTGTGGATATTTTGGCACGTAATACTAGGTTTTATCCTTATTCGGGTCAATAAGTTTTGGGAAGCTCCAATGATGAGTGTGTTTGCCTTGGTGCAGGCATTTTTGATGTCTATGATTTTGGGCGTGGTTATTTTTGGAGGTAAACTTGGAAGCGACCCATTTATTACCCTTTGGGATGCAGGCATTGTACCCAACGAAAAAATGGTTCCCAAAGATGGCACAGGACTCAATCCTTTGCTACAAAATTATTGGATGGTGATTCACCCTCCTACCCTATTTTTGGGCTTTGCCTTGACCTTGGTTCCGTTTGCTTATGTGATTGCCGGGCTTTGGCAGGGTAAATACCGAGAGTGGATTCGTCCAGCTTTGCCTTGGGCCTCGGTAGGTGGCGCGGTCCTGGGTTTAGGAATTTTGATGGGAGGCTATTGGGCTTATGAAACTTTAAGTTTTGGAGGTTATTGGAACTGGGACCCAGTAGAAAATGCAGTGTATGTTCCTTGGCTGATCTTGATTGCTTCTTTGCACACGATGATTGCTTTTAAGAAAAGTAATACGGCACTGAAAGCCTCTATCATACTAAATATTGCCACGTTTGTGCTCATTTTGTACTCTACCTTCTTGACGCGAAGTGGTATTTTGGGTAATGCTTCGGTACACTCTTTCACCGATTTAGGCTTGTCTGGCCAACTGTTAATTTATCTATTAACGTTTACCTTCTTATCTATCATATTGGCCGCCCGCCACTGGAAGCATATTCCTACTACTCAAAAAGAACTCACTACTTATTCTAAAGAATTTTGGATTTTCATAGGAGCTTTGACCTTGTGCTTAGCTGGTTTTCAGGTGATTATCTCTACTTCGTTGCCTGTCTTCAACAAAATTGCCGAAGCACTGGGATTTGTTTCCAATCTGGCTCCTCCCGAACCTGAGCATTATAATAAATTCCAGATTTGGGGTGCCATACTGATTGCTATTTTCTCCGCAATTGGACAGTTTTTGTGGTGGCAAAAGCCTGACCGTAAAAAAATCAAGAATGATTTGTTGACAAGCCTGACCCTTACGCTACTATTTGCTTCGTTATTTATCATCTTATCACGCATTACTGGCACAGGGTTGATGTTGGATACTAGCAAAATTGGCAAGCCTTCTTTGAGTCAGTTGTTTAGCGGTACTTATATGCAGTTTTACACTTACTTGTTATTGTTTACTGCGGGGGTATTCTCTATTGTTTCTAACTCGACAGTGTTGATTCGTTTACTCAAATCTCGTTCTTATAAGCTTTCAGGTGGAGCCATTTCACACATTGGTATTGCTATGATGCTTATCGGAATGATGTTTTCGTCGGGATATTCTAAAGTATTGACTAAAAACCTGACAGGTAAACTGCGGGTGTTAGGAGAAACAAAACAAGCGGATGATTTTAACAAAAATCACGTAACACTCTACTTGAATCAACCAACTCCCATCAAAGGTTATCAGGTTACCTATAAGGGGAATTATACTGATGTATCTGGTTTTCCTGAATATATAAAGCAAACTGAGTTATTACCTGTTTCAAATAGACAAGCACTTGTACGTGAACCCCTTACTTATAAAGATAAAACTTATTTTAAAAGAGGTGATACGGTAAGTATAAATCCTGAAAATGTATACTATCGTTTGGACTATCGAGATAGCCGCGGTAAAATATTTACTTTGTACCCTAAGGTACAGTTTAGCTCTGCTGAAAATGCTGCTGCTTCGCCTGACATTCGTCGTGGATTCAGTCGTGACTTGTACACACATTTATCCAGTATCTACCCTGATCCATTCGAGGGTCGCCAGTGGAAGCCTTTAAAAGAAATGAAAGCACGGGTTAAAGATACATTATATATCAACGACTATGTTGCAATTTTTGAAGGTATAACACCTGTAAGACCTGATGATATTTTAAATGTAGCGACTAGGAGTAAAAATCTAGGGGTTAGAGCACATATCACATTGTTAGGTAAAAACTTTAAGCCTTTTAAATTAGAGCCTGTTTTTTTAATTGATGCTCAAAAGAAAAAAAATGCCGAGGTTATGAGAAGGGCTGATGTATCTCCCGAGCTTGGAATAAGAATGGTCATTTTAAACATTGATCCTAAAGCCGGCACATTTACCTTTGGGGTGAATACGACTGATCGCAAAGACCACATAGTAATGAAAACGATGGCTAAGCCGCTGATCAATGTGCTGTGGTTGGGGACGTTGGTTTTGATGTTTGGCTTTGGAATTGCGAGTCGTCGTCGTTATATAGAATTTAAGAGAATGCGCGATAAGGGAATGGAATAATTTCTACATCGCATCAAATATATCGGGGAGGTACAGACATCAGTTTGTACCTTCTTTTTTTATGCCTCACGCTTTTACACTTTCACCCCCCAAATCAAAATATCATCTCTTTGCTGGGTGCCTTTCATGTGCTCATCCAGGGCCTCTTCCAATGCTTGCTGTTGACAGTCAAGCGATAAACTGGCATTTTTTTCTAAAATACTTATCAGGCGGCTTCTGCGAAAGTTACGTCTTCGTTTATCATTTTGATCAGCAAAACCATCAGAAGTTAAGTAAATGAGGTCACCAGATTGAAGCGAAGTTTCTTGATTTTCGAAAACAGTGGGTTCAGTCAGTACTCCTCCTATCCAGCCTCTTTGTCCCTTCAATTCTTCCAGTGTTGCATTGGGTGCTTCAGGATTTTGCATGATGAATAAAGGACGGCGAGCCCCGGCAAAAACTACTTTTACCGACCCTGTCTCTACATTTGAAGGCTCAATAGACACCAACGAAATATCCATTCCGTCGGTACTCTCGTTTTCTCGTTGGTTGAGAACTTCCACAATCAATACCGCGAGGCGATTCAAGATTCTGGCCGGATCAGTGATTTGCTCTACTTCTACAATACGATCTAACAGGATATTACCAATCATACTCATAAAAGCGCCTGGTATACCGTGGCCGGTACAATCTACGGCTGCCAACAAGAGTTTGGGTGGTTGGTCTTTGCGTTCAATTTTAGAAAACCAATAAAAATCGCCAGATACTACATCTTTGGGGCGATACAACACAAAGTAAGCGGCTAGGTTTTCCTGTAATTTAGTGGTGGAAGGTAAAACTGCCCGCTGAATGAGCAATCCAGCACTAATGCTTTGTCTGATTTGGGCATTTTTAAACTCCAACATATCAGTGGTTTGTTCCAGCACACTGTTTTTCATTTCTAAAAACTCTTTGCCCGCCTGGAGTTCTTCGCCTTGCTGGTGCAGCTCTTCGTTTTGTGCCAAAATTTTGGACTGCTGATCGGTAAGCAACTTATTTTGATGGGAAATCTCGTCTTTTTGTTTTTCCAGTAGGGTGTTTTGGCTGGCTACTTCATTTTTCTGTTTCTGAAGCTGTTGATTGATCCGTAGAAATAAAACTGTAGACAATATGGCCAACAATAAAAACACGGCAATGGCAATGGTGATGGTGTTTTGCTGGCGAATCGTTTTTTTCTTTAGTTCATTTTCTTTACGTAATAATTGATTCTCACTTTCTTTTTTTTGGCTGTCAAACCGGGTAAGCATTTCAGTGAGTTGAGAGTTTTTGCGTGCGTTGAATACACTGTCTTTCAAGCGAAAGTATTTTGCTTGGTAGCGAAAGGCTTCTTCAAAATTATTGCGGGTTGAATCTAGCCTAAATTTGATTAAATAAGCCTCCATAAGTTTCATGACATTGCCTACTTTTTGGCTCATCGTGATACTTTCTTGTAAACATTCGTTAGCTGACTCGTATTGTTTGGTGGTTGAGTACAGTTTGCTCAGTCGAATCAGCGAAGAAACTGTATAGTATTGGTTCTCTGTCTTACGAGTGAGCTCCAGCGTTTTCTTAAAATAGTATTCGGCATCACTGTATCGAGCTTGTCGTTCATATATTCCGCCAATTCTTAAATAGGCAGAGCTAGCCCCGGAAATATTGCCAACTTCCTCATATCTTTCTACTGACTTTTCCAATGAGGCCAATCCTTGTACTACCTCTTTCTGATTCAAAAGTAGTATCCCTTTCACGTTGTATAAATCAGCCAATACATCTTTGACATTGTATTTTTCGGACAGCTCAATACCTTCATTATATACTTGTAGGGCTTTGTCGTAGTCTCGGTATACAAAATGTAGAACCCCTACATTGACATAATTTAACAAAAGCGCATGTCTGTTGTTGAGCTTTTGATAGATGGCCTTGACTCTTGCATAATATTCCAACGATTTTTGATAAAAGGCTTCCTTAGCACCTTTGGGGGCATTGGCCATTTGTCGCTGATAAATCAAACCCAACCGATCGTAGCAACGAGCAACTCCTTGTTGGTTATTTAATTCCTCAAAAATTTTCAATGCCTTCAGAAAGTACTTGACCCCCTCACTATAATTGCTTTGCATACGATAATGGGTACCCAATCGTCGATTCCCTTCCGCAATTCCTTTCTTATAACTAATTTTTTCGGCAAGTTTCAAGCCTTGGTCTACGCATTTCTTAAACACGATCGCGTCTTTTATTCTAAATATGTCGGCATATTTAAACAAGGCTTTTACTTCGATAGAATCGCTCGAGTGTTGATCAATGATTTTTTTTAGGCTATCAGCTTGGTTTTGCCCCTTACAAACCAATGGTATCAAACAAATACATAGTATATAAAAGATACTCTTCATAGATGTTTCTTGAGGTAGTCTTTTGTTTTTTACACAATGAATATCTTACAGAGATATCATTAAGCCAAAGGTGTGGTAGGTATCACCAGATGGGATGTATTGTTTATAAAACTAAAATTTTAATGGTTTCTTGTCTGTTTAAACCATTTATTCTGCTCAGGAAGTTAGATAGGAATTTTATAGAAGCAAATTAATCAAAAAAAAATGCCTACCACAAAATTTGCAATAGGTATTTATACCTTACCTCAACTTTGATTTTGTAGAGAACAGGTTCTTACCTTCCTTTTGAGGAAGTGAAACAGAAATATTTAATCAGTGGTATTTTAAAAACCATAGCTATAATTTAACGTACCCGTAAATTCAGAAAAAGCACTGGTTTGTTCAGTTTGGGTTTCCTGATTAAGGTAGATCGCATTGAACGAAAAACGGTGCTTTTGCATCACAGTATAACCTATGCCTAGCCTTCCATTCATCACCTGATTGGTTTGAGCACCATTGGTAAAGGCTTGATTGAATGAAGCCGAAAGTACCAGAGTGAGTTGCCGCTTAAACAAGCTCTTATTAAGGGTAAGGGTGGGACCCAACATTCGAGTATCCAGGCTTTCGGCAATGTTTTGATTGTAGTTAAAAGCCAGCGAGGCACTCATCTCCAATTTCGTCCAGGCAATGTTATAAGCCGAAGTCAATTGATAAAAAGTGGTGCCCGGTAAGGTGGTTCCGCCCTGTTCGTTGTCGGCTTGCTGATATGCCACATTTATATTCAGGGCTTGTTGTTGCTGAGCAGTGGCTACTAAATTGAAATTGGCATTTAGGTTCGCGTTTTGAGCAATTTGGGTCAGGTTGAGCGAGTCGCCCAAGTTGTCAAAAGCAGTGAGTTGGTTGATTTGCTCAAACTGAGAACGTACCTGAGTCAAGCTTTGAAAATTAGAATAAGACAGGTTGACATTGACCGTGGGACTGGGCACCACATTCACATTTACCGCTGCACTAACCCTTCGCAAAGTGGCCAATTGGTCATTGTTCAAATTGTTCCGCTGGGTACCTACATTGGTGGCAATGCTCAAACGATTGCGAAACAGTTGGGTAGAAAAATTCACCGTCATATTCTCTAAATCATTGTTGAAATAGTAGCCTCCCAAGGTGCGGTATTCGGGGTCTACTCGTTCGTAACCCACACCAATGTTGAAAATGCCTGCATTATAAGTCAGGTCTCCTTTGTAGGCATTGTAATAAGCGGTAGAGGTACGACGAGTATACGCCCCATCGGTCAAGAAAAAGAGATTCTTTACCTCTTCGTCTTTGGTTTCGATGCGGGTATCTTGGGTTAAGGCACTGCCCGCTACTTCAGCTCTAAGGGTCAAGCGTTTGCCTATCGACTTAGTCAACCGAAGGCTCAATACCAAATTGTCTTCGGGCTTGACATCTACACTATCGGGCGGAGGGGACACTGAACCAGGATCGTCGTGGGCACCAAACACAATAAACTCAAACTGGTCTTGCTCACTAAAAAAACTACTACCACTCTTTTGCTTCTTGTTCCCATTTTTGTCTCCCCCATCCTTGTTGAATCGACTCTCAACCCCTGACTGGCCTTGACTCGCAGTACCCTTGGGTTTCCAGGTAATTTTGGTGCCATAGCCCATCCGATGGTAAGCAAAAGGCGCTTGCTCGGTGTTAGCATCCGCCAATGGATCAAAAGCCTGGGACTTGCGCAAGCGACCGTACATGGCTTCTATCTTAACCTTGCCTGGGGGTGGGGTAAGTTCTACGCCTCCTCCCAAAAACAAGGCACCATTCAAAGTATAAGGTGAAAAACTCATCGTGTTGTACCCCGCATATATTTTGATCCATTTCCAACTAGGCTGGATACCAAACTGGTTAAAATCAAAGGTGGGCAATTGGTAATTATAGTTAAACACCTGATTGGTAAAGGTAAAGGTCAACGGAATCGACATTTGAAACATCGAGAAGTTGATATTCCCTGTCAAAAAATAGGCATAAGGATTACGACGGCTCTTGATGCCACTGGCCCCATAAAATACCTGGCTGGCATTCACCCCTCCACTAATCCGCAGCTTCCGATCTTTGACGATGTTTTTGGCCTCCTCTACGCTTTGGGGGATTTGTTGGGCATAGGCTCCCAAAGCCCCCATCAAGCACAGTAGGGCCAGATATATTTTTAACTGTATGTGTTTCATTTGTTGTTTGTTGTATTGGTAGCGTTTGTTG
>DMXI01000422.1 GCA_003483885.1 Microscillaceae bacterium | reverse complement strand
CAAGGATTGGGGTATCACTTTCCGGTAGTATATGGCGAGGATACTGGCAAAGTATGGAGTTTACGCAAAGCTGGACTGGGTTTACTCTCTAACATTGTGGGAGATGCCAAGCCTGCACCAGTCATTGAAGATACTGCGGTGACCGTAGAGGACTTGCCTGCTTATATTCAGGAGTTTAATGATATTCTGAATAAAAATAAAATGACCGCGGTGCACTATGCCCACGCTGGTTCAGGAGAGTTGCACTTAAGGCCCATTATTAACCTAAAAACCCCACAAGGTCAGCAGGAGTTTCGCCTGATAGCCGAAGAAATTGCTACTTTGGTAAAAAAATATCAGGGATCGCTTAGCGGCGAACATGGCGATGGTCGTTTACGAGGGGAGTTTATCCCCCAAATGGTGGGCGAAAAAAGCTATGAATTGATGAAGCAGGTGAAAAAAATATTTGATCCTGACAATATATTCAACCCTCACAAAATTGTAGAAACACCCCCAATGGATACCAGCTTACGCTACGACGCGGGGCAAGATACACCTGAGTTTGATACGGTGTTTGATTTCTCTAATACTGAGGGCATTTTACGAGGGGCTGAAATGTGCAATGGATCGGGGGATTGTCGCAAAACCGAAATTACGGGGGGGACGATGTGCCCGAGTTACATGGCTACCCGTAATGAAAAAGATACCACCCGAGCTCGAGCCAACATCTTGCGAGAGTTTTTGACCCGGTCTGACAAGGCGAATCGTTTTGACCATAAAGAAATAAAAGAGGTTATGGACTTGTGCCTGTCTTGTAAAGGGTGTAAGTCAGAGTGCCCCTCTAATGTAGACATGGCCAAAATGAAGGCAGAGTTTTTACAACAATATTACGATGCTAATGGGGTACCCATGCGGACTAAGATGATTGCAAATTTTACCCGATTGAATCGTTTGGCTGCCAAAGTACCTTGGGCGTATAACTTTACCTTTAGTAACAAATTGACGGGGAATTTGAGCAAAAAAATGGCAGGTTTTGCTCCTCAACGAAGTATTCCCAAACTGCATAAAACCACACTACGCAAGTGGTACAAAAAACATTATGCCTCTTTGGTTCCTCAACAACCCAAAGGTAAGGTGTATTTGTTTTGCGATGAATTTACTGACTTCAACGATACCGATATTGGTATTTTGACAGTAAAACTATTGACAAAGTTGGGGTATGAGGTTTTGATACCAGCTCATCAGGAAAGTGGCCGTACTTATTTATCTAAGGGGCTTTTGCGTAAAGCTAAAACTATTGCTGAACATAATATTAGGTTATTCAAAGATTTGATTACAGAGCAAACGCCTTTGGTAGGTATAGAGCCTTCAGCCATTTTGACCTTTCGGGATGAATACCTGGACTTAAGCCGTGGAGAACTAAAAGAAGATGCAAAGGCGTTGGCCAGCCATGCTTTTACAATAGAGGAGTTTTTAGCCAGAGAGATTGATTTGGGGAGAATTGAGGCTTCGGCTTTTACGGAGGAGAAAAAAATATTAAAATTACACGGCCATTGCCAACAAAAGGCGGTTTCTTCGCTCACACCTTCTAAAAAAATGCTGTCATTACCCAAAAACTACGAGGTACACCTCATTCGGTCGGGGTGCTGTGGGATGGCGGGGTCGTTTGGTTATGAAAAAGAGCATTATGAGATATCTATGCAAATAGGAGAGCTGGTGTTGTTTCCTACGGTACGGCAACAGCCCCAAGAGGTGCTCATTGTAGCGGCTGGTACCAGTTGTCGTCATCAGATCAAAGACGGCACCCAACGCAAAGCCCTCCATCCGGTAGAAGTCTGGTGGAATGCCTTGAAAAAGTAAAGGAAAAATAAAAATTTAAGCATTGTTCAGGCGCAGTATTATAAATAATAATGCGGCAATATAAATCAGTTTAAAACCCAGGAAAAAAAGCACATTCATGCTTACTGAAAAGTTGATAGAGTTTTTGTCAGATGCTGGATCATTCAGCGACTTTACTCACGAAGTAAGCGTGAAACAAACCCACATTTCGGTGATAGCCATGCTCGACGAATTTGTGTATAAATTTAAGAAGCCAGTCAATTTTGGTTTTTTAGATTTTAGCAATATTCACCAACGAAAATATTTTCTCGAGGAAGAGGTAAGGCTCAATCAGCGATTGACCCATGGGGTCTATTTACAAGTTGTTCCATTGTACGAGTTGCCCGATGGTAAGCTGAGCTTTACCTTACCCGAGGCGTATCGCAGCCAAGCAGAAGATTACGTGGTAGATTATGCTTTGAAAATGAGGCGATTGTCTCACGCTAATTTTTTAGATGAGTTGATCAAGAAGCCTACTTTTGATTGGCATAAATTGGGCATGGTGGCGAACAAACTGGCAAGTTTTTACCGAAAAGTGCCAGTAAAGCCACATACCAGCCAGTGGGGGACGCGAGAAAATATTTTGGTGAGCATTGATGAAAACTTTGAACAAATTAAACCCTTCATCAAAAATACCATTCAGCCGCTGGAGTTTAGGGTAATTAGGGCATTCCAGCATTATTTCCTGGAAAATAATGCGGCATTGTTTCAGCAACGCATCGACGATGGGAAAATACTCGAGTGTCACGGAGACTTGAAAGCAGAGCATGTGCACATCGAAAATCAAGTGGTCAGTATTTATGATTGTATTGAGTTCAATGAGCGTTTTCGGTGCATAGACATTCTCAACGATATTGCCTTTTTGAGTATGGATTTGGATTTTAGGCATAAGTACAATTTGTCTAATTTTTTTGTAGAAGAAATCACCAAACAGGTAGAGGAAGGAGAGTTTATGGATTTGCTGGACTTCTATAAGTCTTACCGCGCTTTTGTAAAAGGCAAGGTAGAAAGCCTTACCTCTGCTTCGTCTGACATACCTGCCAAAATTAGACACAAGTGCGCCGAAAAAGCCCGTAAATACTTTAAATTGTCGCTAAAATATGCCCTGATTGGTTCTCAGGCTACCCTGGTAGTGGTATATGGAGGTATTGCCACGGGTAAAACCACCCTGGCCCAAAAAATTGCCAAACATATGGGCATTCAGCATTTCAATTCGGATTTTATTCGTAAGCAAATGGCAGGAATACCTACCTATGAGCGCACCAAAGAAGAAGACCTACCCCGAGTGTATTCTAAAGAAATGACCGAAAAAGTATACGATACGCTTCTGGAGAGAGGCATTGATTGCGCTTTTCAGGAAGGAACAGCCATTTTGGACGCTACTTTTCGTGACCTTTCTAAGCTGGAAAAGTTACTGGATCGGGTCAAAGAAGTACAGCCGTTGCGTATTGTGTTTATTGAAGCCGTAGCTCCCGACGAAGTAATCAAAGAAAGACTAAGAGCCCGAGAAGAAGAAGGCAATGTATCGGATGCCCGAATTGAGCATTTTGAGTTGCTGAAACAAACCCACCATCAAATCGCTAACCTCTTACCCAATCACCTCACCCTCAATACAGCCAGTAACCTGCAAACCACCATGGTACATTTGTTTGTGCAAATGTTTGAGGCACGGTTGTTAGATTGAACTTGGTTTTTTCATAATTTCTAATTGCCATTGAACCCTAAAAAAGTTAATAATTTGAAAAACAGCAAAAAATAGGCAGTGAGAAAGGTGCTACGCTAAAAAGCCAATAGTAATATTTTGACTTTCAGTTGTTTAACTTGTATCTTGAGCCAAGCTTTTAAGCCTGTTTTAGGAGTATACTTAAAGTAAACATACCAGTAAAACTATTGCGTTGTACATTCCGAAAGTGTAGATTTGAAATAGATTAGTAATAGCTGAAGTTACATAGACACAGTTAGCGCTTTTTTCAAATTTTACCACAAACATTATCAAACAAATCCAGTAATGAAATCCAGTAATATAGCCAATAGGTATTTGCATTTTGTCCAATGCAATAAAGCCCCTCACCCAATCTCCATAAAAAAAGCCTGTGTTTTAATAAACACAAGCTTAATGTTTTTAGGGTTGTTCGCTTCTAAGTGTAATCATTTTAAAAAACCGATAGTATTATCCCTTTGAGGGAGGCTGTTGTTGACTAATCTTTGGTGGCGGATCATCACTATTTCCACAGCATCCTCCTTTAATGTGTAATAATTGGTAGCGTTGCAAAACCACTTTATTAAAATGATTGGCAATGGTTTTAGATACATGTTTCATTGAAAGGTATATTAATGTTTACAAACATTTTATGAGAAAAATTATCCTTTTGGCTTTATGGTTTATATGGAGTATTTCCATACAAGCTCAACAAAACTACGAAAAAGCCTATAAAAAAGCCCGAGCATTTACCAATACCCATCAGGATTCAGCGATTATTTGGGCAACTAAATGTCTTACTTTAGCCAAAACTAATGCCCAAAAATACAAAGCTCATTATCTACGTGGTTTTAATGCAAAAAAATTATGCCTACATGGTGCGGCTCTGTATGATTACAAGCAAGCTCGCAGGTTTTCACCAGATTCGGTGTCTTATTTTAGAGTGAATAATAATTTAGCTGATACCTATCTTCAAATTGGTGATTATAAGAAAGCAGTGAGCTTAAATAAGCAGTGTATCAAATTTCAGAAACAAGCGAAAGAGTGGGTTAGATTGAGTTATGCGTATAATTTAAGAGGAGATATACTGACAAAAAACAGGAATATGAATGCTTTGAACATCATGCATAAAGTGATAAAACTTAGAAAAGACCATGCCCCTCAACAATTAGGTTATGCTTATGAACGAATGGCTAATACTTTAGCCACTTTTTCACGTTACGATTCCGCGATTGTTTACCAGCGTTTGGCAATAAAACATCACCCAATTAAATCCCCTGAGAATACAGCCTTTTTGCATACCCAGTTAGCCAAATACTTGGTTATGACCGATCTGACTACGCAAGCATATCAGCATTTAGAGCAAGCTAAGCCTTTGAAAAAAACTCCTATGATGCAACTTTTTTGGAAGCATACCTATGGATTATATCTGGCTAAAACAGATCAAATGACCGTAGCCCGACAAATATTTGATGAATGCAACGATTTATTACAAGACCTAATAGACAACGCACCCGATTGGGTGACCAAACGTACGGTGAGTGAACAAGCTAAGGAATTATATCAGAATATATTGGCTTTGAAACGCCTAAAACCTACTGAGCACCAATTGTATAAAACTCGCTTGAGAGCTGTCAAAGCAAGTTATAATCAGGCCAAGAGCGAATTGAAACTGAAAGATACCTTATATCGACAAAAAATTGCCCAGAAAACAAATGCAGACATTACCTCACGCCATCAAAGCCTTGGTTATGAATGGTGGTTAGTGATTTTGATTGGCTTGATTGGTGCAATGTACCTATTGAGGCAACGAAAGCGACTGAGTGTATCTGGTATAACTACTTCATCAACTTCAAATGCTCAAGAGGTGGTTCTCCCAATGAATGTGATTGGGGAAGTTGGACAGAAAAACAGTGGAAATAATATTGCTGAAAGCTTTGCCCCAGAGCAATTACGGGAAATGAAACAACTTTTGGCTGAAAACAACTTGATCAAATTAATAGAACAAAAGACTGGGCTGAGGTTACCCTTGGAAACCAGGGAAATGATTAGATTATATTATCAAGGGTTAAGTATGCAAAAAATTGCTCAAAAAATGGGTTCGACCTTTGGATCTGTACGTTATCGGTTTAGAAATATTGCCGAAAAAACAGGACATGTAAGCTTTAAAGACTTTATTAATGATTATCGAGGCCAACAAAATGAAGTCATTCGTAATTCTCAACAAGAAAAATAAAAAAAAACATTTTTTTTTCACCCATTTTTTCGCCCATTATTTTCGCCAAAAGTAAGTGCTTGATTATAAGATTATTAGACAAAAGTAACGCCCCACTTTTTCACCCCAAAAAAAGCCTCTTTTTGAGTCAAAAGCCCCAAAAAAGCCTCTTGCATCGTATATTTTAGCCTTTTACATTTGCTACTGTAATATCAAGATGCTTAAGAAAAATATTTTTCCTCAAAGTGTGTTTGCTGAACCTTGCACACAACTTAAGCGAACCAGTTAGCAGGTTGATAACTACAGCCTTGCTAACTTTCCTCTAAGTGCCAAAAAACAAAAGTGTGATATATTATGTGTCACCTACCTCGGTGGATTCTGGTAGTGGGAATAGGAGACACAATTCCTAAAGGAAACAAAGTTTCTTTGTTTCCTTTATTTTACTCTACCAAACAAACCAGATTATCAAAAAATATCGCTGGATTGGCTCAATTGACAGGCTATAATTGAGTCGTGGGATTAGTTAGGTGAAAAAGCAGGAAACCCCTGCTTTTTTTATTTCATTAAAAAGCAAACTAGATTTTGAGTTTAGTAGAACGGTAACTAAGAGGGATTACTCTTTAGTTAGAGAAAAAGGCTGGAAGCACAGGTTCTCCTTCGTTTCCGCAATGATTTACTGAAGGAGAACCTTTGAAGTGCTACTTTGACTGGTTCATCTTTTTTCCTTGAATATCGTATTTTGTTCTGCCTATAAACTTTCCTTCAGAGTTATACTTATAAACCATACTAGAAACCCCCGCTGCGTTGGCTGATCGATTGCCTTGATTGTCGTAAAAAGTGATACGCTTGCGGTTCATGTCTGGATAATACTCCATAATGCCATAAGCCCACTTTTTGAGAGGTCGCCCCAGGTGATCTAAAAAATAGATGCGGCTTGGTTTGCCGTATTTGTTAAATTCTCGAAAGTTAATTCTGGCATAGTCAAAATCAGGGTGGGCCATTAAATGACCCCGTTCATCCCGAAATTCCTCATCTACAAAGTTTCCGTTGCCATCAAACAAAAAATTAACCACTGCATACCCTCGTTTCCCGTTAATCAATTGCCCTTGTTGGTTGCGATTTTGACGATACCGGGCAAATCCATCTTTGGTAAAAGCAAAATAAGGTTGTTTGAAACCATTTCCATCAGGGATAGTATCCCCCTTCAGGTTAAGCTGGATTTCTGAGATTGCCCGATTGTCAGCATCTCGGATCATATGCACAGCTGCAACACCACCCAATTCAATAGGTTGATCTTGCTGATTGTAATACTGTTTTTGGCTCCAGAAACCATTGGCATCTAAACGATAAACACTTTTGAATAATCCCCTGCTATTGATGGTGGATTTATGTTTGTTGTCTTTATAGGTTTCTATAAAGTAATCCTTAAAATAGGTCCTGACCATTTCGTGCGCGCCAAAATTACTGTATTTGCTTGGTTTACCTTGGTAATAATATTTGACGCTTTTGAATTGACCATTGGGACTAAACTGAACATAATAGCAGTTAATATATTGAGCCTCTTTGGCAGAGATAGCAATGCTTGGTTTTACCTCGCGATCCGTATGATCAACATACCATTTGATATAGTACCCAGATTTACTTTGTGCCTGAATGTTTTGCCCCAATAATAAGATAGAAGCAAGAAAAAATAATTTATTTAACATAAAATATGGGTTATTTAACCAAAGTATAAGAAGTTTTACTGACAATTTTCCATCCTTCTTTGAATTTAAGCAAGGTGAAATAATCGGTAAAAATGCGAGACTTGGTATAAATCCTGATTTTGGCTGCTGCTGCATTGCCAGTGATGTCGATGGACAATATTTTAGATTCCCGCTTATTTTTTTTGCCTGATTTAAAGAATCCATAGTAGGTAGGCATGTCTATTTCCCGGTATTTCCCCTTGCTTATAAATTTCAGGTAAGCATTGGGATGCATGGCCTTTTTAAAGGCAGAAATATCGCTCTCAGCCCCTCCTTTAAAATATTGCTGAATAGTAGCTTCAATCGCTTTTTTTTCTTCAGGATCTTGCTTATCCAGTGCACCATCTTGGCCAAAAGAGACAGATTGAATTAAAAAAATACTGAAAAATACGGTAGATAAACGATAAAGCATCTTTGTACGCATGAGTATAATTTTTTGAAAGTTATATGATATGAATCTTAATGTGTTTTGTGGTGCTGGTATCTTGATTAGGTAGTTGAATTATTTGGTCTTCATATTTTTCATAATTTTTACCAACCTTTTCATATCCGCCATAGTAGCCATACTAATACGGCTCCATTCGCTGCTATCTTTGCCTATGGCTTTTATTTTTTGTTTGTCCAACTGGCTATGAAAGTTTTTGAAAGCCTTGCCAGTTTGTACATATATAAAGTTGGTTTCGCTAGGTACATAATTGAGCTTCATCTTGTCTAGTTGTTGACAGAAGTATTGCATTACCTGTTGGTTTTTTTTGATTGAAGAGCGAATAAATGGTTTATCTTCCAGGGCTGCCATTGCCGCTCCCAGTCCCAAAGTATTGATGAGCTGACCAAACTGCCCATTCAACTTATCAAGCTTTTCAGCAATGTCTTTCCGAGCCATTGCATAGCCTATCCGCATTCCGGCCAAGCCATACATTTTAGAAAAAGTACGGGTAATCAGCACGTTTTCCTTTTGTTGGACCAGTTCTACCATGGTCTTGGTTTTGGCAGGGTTGGCGTACTCGATATAGGCTTCATCTACCAACACCGTCGCTTTTTTGCCTACCTCTTTGCAAAAGCGCTTAAGTCTTTCAGTTTCTATCACTGTTCCGGTAGGGTTGTTTGGATTACAGACAAATACCAAACTAGTATTGGCATCCATGGCGTTGCGCATGGCCGATAAATCCATTCGGTGGTTTTTGTCTAAGGCAATGTATTTCACATTGGCTCCCATCTGGTGATCGGCATAACGCCCCACCACGTTAAAAGTAGGCTTAGGAGTGATGATGGTCTCTTTATTTTTGCCGTACATAATGGCAATAAGGGTAAGCACCTGATAAGAGCCATGTCCCAAGACTATATTTTCTGGTTGAAGACCTTCTCTTTTGGCAATGGCTTTTTTGAGCGCATTAGGATTTACCCGGTGATAATTTGCGTAGCGATTGGCACGGTGTACCAATGATTGAATGGCCGACTTGACTTTAGGAGAAGGGCTGTAGGGGTTTTCGTTAGAAAACAATCTCAACAGTTCTTGCTCAGTAAAAGATTCCTGGAGGTAATGGTCATGCGCAAAGGCTCCAGCGTTGGCAGCCATGACTAAGCCAGCCGAAGAAAGTGCGGTGTTTCTTAACCATTTTCTACGATTAATCAGGGAAGTGTTTTTCATGGGTTTTTGTTTTGGTGAATTGAACTAATGCCCAAAACAAGCCTCTAGAGCCCCTAAAGTCTATCTGATTCATACATCAGATAGTCCGAATCAGGTATCCGAAAGTTTTTGATGCGCCTAAAATAGAGGGCGAAACCGGGTGAGAGAAATAGAAAGACTAGTACTGTGGAACATAAGTTTGTTTATGTTTCTGCAACTATCCTAAAATTTCCACTTCTTGTATGGTCTTACCGACATGGAGACCATACAATGCCTTCTTTGGTCTCGCTACGCTAAGACCAAAGACTTGAGGGAGTTTTTAGAATAGTAAATTATTTTTGTTTCAGTGTACTAGTACATTGAATGCTTAGGTTTTCTCCAGGTTTAGTTTACGATAAGCCGATGGCGTAGTACCCGTGTTTTTTTTGAAAGCAGTATTAAAAGCCGATAAAGAATGAAAGCCACTTTCGTAGGCGATGCTGGCAATGGTTTGTTGGCGATAAGCTACGCTGTGCAACAAGACTTGGGCTTGCTGAATACGGTAGGTATTGATAAAATCAGAAAAATTTTGTTGACGTTGTTCGTTGATCACCTGTGACAAAACCCTAGGAGCCAGATTGAGTATTTGCGCAGTTTTGGTAAGTGTAAGATCGGCATCCAGGTAGGGCTTTTCGGTTTCAAAAAGCTGGAGTACTTGCTGTAGTAATTCGGACGACTGCGTTGGTTGTATTTTAGAGCCTTGGTATTTTTTTACGGTAGGTTTGGCCACAAAAATACTATTCCTTTTGAGCGCCAAATAAATCATCCCATACACTACGAAGGAGTATAAAATGGCGCCAGTAATATAAATAGGGATGATATGAATAAAGTAAAGGGTATATGACAGCCATATTAAAAATATACCTGCAATTAAGTTACGCATCCAAATGATATCATAGCGATTTTCGATGGTACCACGAGAGCGATACCAAACCAAGACTGATAGCACTAAGTAGGTAAAAAACTGCATCAAGATAAAATGATAGGGTTCGAAGGCGGTTTTGTTGGAGACATAAGGAGCTGCGGCCACATAAATAAAGAAGGGTAAAAAGTGTAACAAGTAAATATTACGAAAACGAAAACTTTTGTAAGTAGCAAAAGCCTTGATATGCAAATACAAGGCGGGGCCAATGGCGGTCATAGCGCCTAGACCAATGTTTTTGACGGTAACTGGTAAATCATTGGTAAAAACAAAAAGAATGGATTTGCCAATACGGATAGCTAAAGCAAATATAAGCACCGATAATAATAAATTAGGAATCCTTTTCTCCCCTTTGATGGTCAATAAATATATCCCAAAAAAGAGGCTCTCCAGTACTCCCAGGCTACTCAATACGAGTAAAAGTTCTCTATAATGCTCCATGTTGTAAAAATAATGACCTCTTATCGCAAACAAAAAAGCTACGCAAAATACTTAAAGCTTCGTAGGGTAACTCTTTTACTTTTTACTAATTTAATAGTAAGTTTGTTAACTGTCTTTTTACTCTCTCAACTAGGAATTGAGACAGTACTTTTATTTGAGCAACGTCGCTGCCTATGAATCTGGAAAAAAACTTCAAAGAAACGGCCGAAAAAAAGGCTTTTGATATAAAACATCGTAATACCATTAACTTTAACATGGGGCGTTACCACACGTCGGTTGATAAAGGACTACAACAGTACGATGACCACGACTTGGCGCGTAGCCGGGCGGCTTATATCAAAACACAAGCTATTGAGCACCTGGATGAGCATTTGCTCGAGTTTGAAGAAAATTTTCAGAAAAGAGGAGGGAAGGTAATCTGGGCCGAAAACCAATCTCAAGCGCTCCATGCCATCGATAAGATATTCAAGGCCCATGAGGCCAAGATGGTGGTAAAGTCTAAATCGATGACTACCGAAGAGATTCACTTGAATGAGTACCTCGAGCGCAATCAAGTAGAAGTAGTAGAAACCGATCTGGGCGAATATATTGTACAACTGGCTGGGCAAAAACCTTATCATATTGTGACCCCTGCCATGCACCTATCTCGCCAGGATGTGTCCAAAATATTTGAGGAAAAACTCAATACCCCACCTACCGATGATGCCACTGAGCTTACGCTAACGGCTCGAAAATTATTACGTGAAAAATATACCCAAGCCAAAATAGGGATTACTGGAGGTAACTTTTTGGTGGCAGATGTAGGCGGAGTAGCTATTACCGAAAACGAAGGTAACGCCCGCTTGTCGGTGTCTTTTCCCAAAGTGCACATCGCCATTGTAGGCATTGAGAAAGTGATTCCAAAAATGGAAGACCTGGATTTGTTTTGGTCTTTGTTGTCTACCAGTGGGACTGGTCAACGATTAACTGTTTATAACAGTATCATATCGGGGCCTAAGCAAGATGATGAAACTGATGGACCTGAGGAGATGTATGTAGTATTGCTGGATAATGGCCGTACCAAATTATTAGCCGATGCCGCCAAACGCCAGGGACTTAATTGTATCCGTTGTGGGGCTTGTTTGAACGCTTGCCCAGTGTATAAAAATATTGGCGGACACACTTACAATACGACCTATAGTGGGCCTATTGGGTCTATCATTACCCCTCATTATGCTGGCATGGAGAAATTCAAACATTTGAGTTATGCCAGTTCTTTGTGTGGTGCTTGTGCCACGGTTTGTCCAGTAAAAATTGATATTCCCAAGCAATTATTGCTCAATCGTCATCAAAGTGTACAGGAAAAACTACCGTCTCGTGCTGAACGCATTGGTTTTAAACTCTGGAAAAGAGGCATGAAAAAACGCCGCAGAATGGATATGGTAGGGGCTGGCCTGAAAAATATGGTATTTAAGCGTTTTTTTAAGAAAACCTGGGGCAAACGACGCGAAGACATTGTAGTGGCGGATAAGTCTTTTGGGCAACTTTGGAAAGCCCAACAAAAGGCGGCGGCTAAAAAACCAAAATCAAAGAAATCTAAGTAGCACTCTCTCAAAACCTCCTAACATTCAGCTACTTTACTTTAGGTGGACTTTCTTCGGCCGATTTGGTAACGTAGTTGGATTATGAGGCAGATGCATCTTAAAGAATAGGTTATTTTCATAATATTTTATTGCAAACAAATAGAGGTAAGATCATATTTAATGTTAAGAAAATATGAACTGTCGATGACTATGGTATGAACATAAGGCAGAATACTGGAGAAGGTAGTATTTTTGTGCTCGAAAACTGATGAATTGAATTCCTGATTATCTCGATAAAATATTAGCACTAACTACCCCAGGTTAATTGTAGCGCCAGGATAAATACTGTACATACTATGTTATCATACTTTAGTACAATCAGGGCCAAGCTATTGGCATCCTTCTTTTTCTTTTTGGTCATCATTCTTTTTATCTCCTTTGTGAATATCTGGTTTGACTGGAAGGAGCAGAAAATTAATGCCCTGCTTGACCGCCTTTCTGAAATAAATAGCGATATCCAAAAATCCAACAAGCTCGAAAAGGGTTTTTTTGATTACGAAATCATTAATTCTAAGTTTTATATTTCTGGCAATAGCCGTTACCTACGCAACCGAGCCAAAACAATCGCCCATGTAAAACTACACCTTGACTCTTTGAAAAAGAACGAACGACTAGGAGCTGATGACAAGGTAGATAAGTTAATGAGCAAGTTTGCATCCTATGAAGTAGTATTTGCCAAAATGGTTAAAGCATACAAAGAACGTGGCTTTAAAGACTATGGTTTGGTAGGCAAAATGCGAGAGTACATCCATTATATTGAAGAATACAAAGACCAACTCGACTTGGCTAAAGTATTGATGGTGAGGCGTCACGAAAAAGATTTCATCATTCGGAGAGACTTGCGATATACCGAAAAAATGGCCAAAACTATCCGCCAATTACGTGAAAACGTAGCGCAAAGAATCAAAGAACCTCGTCTGAATGCCGAATTGCTCAAAACCGTGGATTATTACCACGATGCATTCAAAAAACTGGTAGCCTTGGATCAGCGCATTGGCCTCAACGACCAAGACGGATTAAGGGTAGAACTCTCTAAAGCTTCTGGCGATTTAGAAGCAGTTATTACCGATTTTAATCGTTATGTACACGCTCGGGCAAGCAGCCTCAAAAAACAAAATCGTATCCTTTTATCTACGGTCATGGTGTTAGGGATTGGACTCATGATCTTTTTGGCTTTCTTTTTAACCCGTATTTTGAGCAGACCCATCCACCGACTTTCCGCCTCCATTCAAGCCGTGGTAGAAAATGATTTTTCCCGTGAAGTGGCTTTTGAAAAAGTGTTTACGAACGATGAAATTGGGAGACTTTCCAAGGACTTTAACTTTATGCTTACCAAAATGCAAAATAGCTTGGATAAGGTAAAGAAGAGTTCTGAGGAGATCAAACGCAAGCGGGATTTGCTCTTGACAAGTATCAACTACGCACGCAAGATTCAGAGTGCCATTTTACCTACTGAAGAAGAGATTAGGGCCTTTTTCCCCGAAAATTTTGTGATATACTCACCTATGCATGTGGTGTCAGGAGATTTTTACTGGATTGGTAAGCGCAAGAAAAAACTGTTTTTAGCGGTAGTAGATTGCACTGGGCACGGTGTGCCAGGAGGTTTTATGAGTATGATTGGCAACATTCTGTTGAATGAAATCATTATTCAGCACAAAACGTTTGCCCCAGCTCAAGTATTGGAACAACTAGACCAAGAAATTCACCACGCTTTGCGCCAAAACCAAAACCTGAACAATGACGGTATGGATGTGAGCCTGATTATGGTAGAAAAAATCAAAAATGGTATAGTAGAGGAAGAAGATGCGGACGCGCCAGTGGTAGATAGCCTGACCATATTGGAAGAGTTAGACAATGTGGTGGCCGCCGAGCAAGAAGAGATACAATCTTTTAAAGTAACTTTTGCAGGGGCGAAAAATTCAATGTTCTATTGCAAAGACAACGATTTGACCGAAATCAAAGGAACCCGTCGTTCTATTGGAGGGCGGCGTCCTTTGCACAAAGATAGTTTTGCCGACCATGAAATAATACTAGATAGAGGAACCAATCTCTATTTTACCACCGATGGCTTGTTAGACCAACACAACCAAGCCCGAAAAAAATTCTCCAAAAGACGTTTTGTACAAATTATTAAGGCCAACAAAGAGCGCAGTATGCCAGAGCAACAAGAAGCCCTGAAAGGAGTGATGTTTGACTATATGGGCCAAGAACCTCAGCGAGACGATATTACTGTAGTAGGAGTGAAGTTATAAGTTACTCAAAAATATTTAACCAAACTATATGAGCCATTCCGAGTTTTTGGAGTGGCTTTTTTGTGTTAACAGCGTCCAAGCTACGAGGCTAACAATTGTTTTTTAATAAGTTAAAGCACTGTATTTAAGTGATTTAGATGATTTTTGTCTAGCATTTGTCTAGATTTCTTTTCCTCGCCAATAGTGTCCATAGCTCAACTTTTGAGGCATTTTCTCAGACAAACCAACCAATCACATGTCTTATGCAAAAAAACATCAGTCAATCCAATAACAATAGTTATATCGCCAATGCGAATACCCAAAAACCAGCGATTCAGGCCAAGGCAAAAGTAATGCCTTCTCGACAAAGTAGTAAACCACCCATTCAGGCTAAACAGCGCCCCGTACAAGCCAAACAAAGCAAACTACCGCCCATCCAGGCCAAGCAAAGCCGCCTGCCACCTATTCAGGCCAAAAAAGGTTTTGCAAATGAGCTTAAAAGTATGACGAAAAATGCCTCATTGGAAGAGGCAAAAACAGGCGCAGCTACCAGTTTGCCCACCCAAATGAAAACCAATATGGAACAAATGGGAGGGGTAGATTTATCAGATGTGAAAGTATTTCCAAACTCCGAAAAACCGGCTCAACTCAAAGCCGAAGCCTATGCTCAAGGCAATGAGATACACCTAAGCAATGGCCAGCATCTGGGGCACGAAGCCTGGCACGTAGTGCAACAAAAGCAAGGGCGGGTAATGCCTACCATACAAGCCAACAATGGGGCACAGATCAATGCCGACTCCGCTCTGGAAAAGGAAGCAGATGATATGGGAGCTAAGGCTATCCAAATGAAATCTACCAAAGATGACTCGAAACTACCTTCTAAAAATATGCCTCCGACCCAATTGAAAGCCACCAATACCAACGTAATACAACGCAAAGGGGGGAATATTTCAGGAGATGTATTCGATGCTGATTTTTATGGGATATATGAAAACCAAATCAGCTACATTAACACTGAGTTGACTGAATATGATATGGCGGGATCTGACGATTTTTCAGAGCAATTGAGCCTGATAGGTCTAATGAAAATGATGGTGAATCAGAAAATATCACAGGGTAAAAATAAAGATATTAATCAAAAAATGTATGATAGATTAGTAGCAGAGGAAAACTTGGTTAAACAACAAATGAAGGAAAGTGAAAAAGAGCAACAAAAGAATGATGAAAACTTGAATGATACCCCAGAAACAGCGCCAAAAAATGAAATAAAACAACCTTTGCCAAAGACGCAACTAAATAAGGTAGATAGTGAGCCGAGGTTGGCTATAGAAAACAACAAGCTAGCAAAACCGAAGCAAAAAGAAAAGTCAGCAAGTCCTCGTGAACAGATGGAAGCCAAACACCAACGAGATCGTCAGGCATTGATCGATCTGGTTACAAATGGCCTGAAAAGCCATAACCGAATGGAACGAAATACTTGTGAGTGGATTTTTTTGAGAAAGGTGCAAGTGTATGCACTTACAACTACCCATGATGCGCAGGATAGAGCATCACGGCATGGATATGATGGCCAACGAGCGGCTTTTCCTTCTGGGAATGCCAAAGGTGATATATTTTCTGAGGCAACAAGCTACGATGATGATATTAACTCTACAAGGAATATTACGTACATAGGAACCGAATCAGGGTGGGCCGATGGAAAAAAAGTTTACATAGTGAATGCGTCAGGGGTAAAACCGACTCAATTGATTAATACGCTTTCGCATGAAATACAACATGTGGCCGATGGACACGATACCAAAGAGGAAATGCACAAGGCAAAAGATATAGAGTTGGATACAAAATTGAGGAATGTGGGCGTAGAGTTGGCAGATATTAAAGGAACTTATGATCACCTGAAACAGCTGGCACAGAAAGAATACAATGATCTAGGTACAAAGACTCAGGAGATGGTAACAGAAGAAGACGTGCTAAACAAGATGATGATGCAACAGAGCTTTGACAAAAGTAGAATAGATGGGCTCGAAAGCAGGCGCCAATTGTTGATGAACCAAAGAAATGCCGAACGAGCGCTTAACTTTTATAAAACAGAATACCGTGCTTATGGATATGAGTTACACAGCGAACATTCGGGTGGTGATGAGGTAGAAAAACATATTTTTAAAGCTTATGGACATCAAAAGTCTTTGAATAAATCCTGGAAAGAAGATGTACAACTGGCAGACAGTACTCAAACTTTTAGGGACGCAATAAAGGCTTATCAAAATCCAGATACCGAAGGTTTTAATAAATACAATTCTATTCGGATAGATGCTTTTTTCAAGGAATTACAAAAATATAAGAAAGAGTATGATATGAATAGTGATGAATTCAAGGCACTGGAGGGTACCATAAGCAATTTGAAGACTGAAGATGCGGTATATATCTTGACTGAAGGCCAAGCGTTACGGAACCTGATACGAGCCCATTTGGGAGCTGGTGAGGCCAAATTGATTTTTGGTGCTTTGCAACGCAAGGCTAAACGAGGACAATAGATAGCGAGATAGTTATTATGTAAAAAAACTAAATAAGTTCATTATAAAACACAAAACCCCAAGCTTTTCAGCCTGGGGTTTATTATATATTCAGTTTACCGATTTTCTAGAATCGTGCGTTTCCTGGAGTACGAGGGAACGGAATTACATCGCGGATGTTGGCCATTCCGGTCACAAACAAGATAAAACGCTCAAAGCCCAGGCCAAATCCACTATGGGGAGCCGAACCAAAACGACGAATATCCAGGTACCAATCTAATTCCTCGTGAGGGATACCCACTTCATCCATACGCTGCATCAAGCGATCCAGGTTGTCTTCGCGCTGCGAACCACCAATGATTTCGCCAATGCCAGGTACCAAAATATCCATGGCACGTACTGTTTCGCGGCCTTCTTCCTCGCCTTCGTTTTGCTTCATATAGAAAGCCTTGATTTCACGAGGGTAATCATATACAATCACTGGCTTTTTGAAGTGCTTCTCCACCAAATAGCGCTCGTGTTCCGATTGCATGTCTATGCCCCATTCTACTGGAAACTTGAACTTCTTCTTTTTGTGAGGTTTGCTGTTCAACAAAATGTTGATGGCCTCAGTGTAAGAAACTCGAGCGAAATCGTTGGCAATCACAAACTCCAGCTTCTCAATCAAGCCCATGTCACTGCGCTCGTTGGTAGGTTTGCTATTGTTTTCTTTGACAAATCGCTCATCCAAAAATTTCAAGTCATCCTTGCAGTGCTCAAGTACATAACGAATGAGGTATTTTAAGAAATCCTCCGCTAAGTTATGGTTGTCTTCCTGCTCGTAGAAAGCCATTTCGGGCTCAATCATCCAAAACTCCGCCAAGTGACGGGTTGTGTTGGAGTTTTCGGCCCGGAAAGTAGGTCCAAAAGTATAAATCAAACCTAAGCCCATCGCGCCTAGCTCGCCTTGCAACTGCCCCGATACCGATAAGTTGGTGGCCTGACCAAAGAAATCTTGTTTAAAATCAATTTCTCCCTGATCATCCAATGGAGGATTGCCCAATGGCAACGTAGTTACCTGAAACATTTCTCCGGCACCTTCGGCATCTGACCCTGTAATGATCGGTGTATGCAAATAGTAAAAACCACGATCGTTGTAATATTTGTGAATGGCATAAGCCGCCGCGTGACGAATGCGAAATACCGCACTAAAGGTGTTGGTACGCATACGTAAGTGAGCGTTTTCACGCAAAAACTCCATCGAGTGTTTCTTAGGCTGAATTGGGTAACCGTTTGGATCGGCTGCACCTAATATCGTTACTTCAGTGGCTTGAACTTCACTGCTTTGCCCGGCTCCTTGCGAAGCCACCAAATTACCATTTATTTGAAGACAAGCGCCTACACTAATTTGATTCAAAACATTTTCGTTGGTATTTTCTTCATTTACTACTACTTGAATGTTTTGAATGGTAGAACCATCGTTGAGGTGTACAAAAAACACCCCTTTGCTGCCTCGTCGGTGACGCACCCAACCCCGTAC
>DMXI01000655.1 GCA_003483885.1 Microscillaceae bacterium | reverse complement strand
GTTGAGGCTGTAAGTACTTGATCTTTAAATAGATACTTCCCAGATTAAGAGGTCTAGATTTTTAAAAATCAAGTTAAGCACAGAGCTTAAGTTGACGCCAATGCGCCTTGCGGGATTATGAACTGTCAGGTCTAAAGTCCTTTTTTTAAAAAAGAAAATTCTTTAGCTATAAGTTTACGAGACAACCTCACCACTGATCAATCTAAAAAATGACTTATTGGAGGGTCTCCGATTGGTTGGTGAAAACACCATAGCTGTCAGACTAAGGATTTTCTCCTCTTATCTTAGGACTTAATCTTTTAAAAAACAACTTCATTGCCTCCACTTGTGTCTCACAATCGGATCGAGACCTCGAGTAAGTGAAGTTTGAAGACGCTGTCGGTTCGTGGAGACACCGAACCGAGGCGGAAAGAAGTAATTTTTGAAATAAATTTTGCTTAGCCTGACGGCTATGGTGAAAACACACAACCGAGGCGAAGATGGTATTTTTTAGAAAAATTGGGTAGGTTCCCTTTTACTTCTTTCCAAACACTTTAAACTTCGGTTTCCCGATTTTTTCAAAACATTCTGCAGTTGGGCGTTTGGTTGGGTCATTAAAAAATGCATTGGCCATTTGCATCCCACAGGGGTTGCCCCAGTTGAGCGAAACGGTATGCCCCCAGCCAGGAAAAACAATGTGATAACTATTAGGCAAATTTTGTTGCATATTTGCCGCCCATTCAGGAGGTGTATTGGGGTCATAGCTGCCATTAAGCAGTAGCACAGGAATATTGCTCTTGACTGCTTGCTTTTCTCGAGCACTTACTTTTTGTACCCGCCATATCTTGCAGATACCTTCTTCAAACACCTTGGGGTTGTAGCCCTTGATCGCGGCATGTTGACTAGCCAATTTTTGCTGCTTTAGATGATTATAAGGCGTTTGCTCGGCACACCATACCGATAGCCGCAGCCCAATCTGAAATCTGGAACCCACATACAACAATAACTTTTGTAGACGCTGCTCGAGCAAGCTGTAGTCTTCAGCTAGTAGCTGGTGGATGGCTTGAGGAATTTTGGTGATGCCATAGGTGTTGCTTGGATCAAAAAAATCAATGATGTCTTTACCCTTGAGGCGAAAAGTGTACATTTTATTGGTTTTGGGATGTTTTACTTTTAGCTCCAGCGGATTTTCAGTTTTGGCTTCCAAAAATTGCCAAAATCGGTTTTCCAAATCTTTGTAGGCCTCATTGGTGGCACAGTCCTCAAATAGCTTTTTGAAAGCCTTTACCAGATTGCCAGTCGCTTCATCGTCATATTGAATCTCTAATGGTAGCGAGCCATCCATGACCACACTGCGAATGCTTTGGGGGTAGTCACGCATCATTACTTGGGCGATTTGGGTTCCATACGATACTGTAAACAAGTTGAGTTGTTTGATTTTAAGTGCTTTACGAAAATCTTCTACATCATCGGCAATGGCTTTGGTGGTGTAGGCGCTCAAATCTATATTTTTTTGGGTGAAGTATTCCCGACACTTGCGAGCTGCTTGCTGCATGATTTGCTGCTTTTGTTCTTTACTTAAGTCAGGCTTAAAAGCTTTGTTTTGCGCGATATTCCAGGCTGGGCAATCCAGGTTGGGTTGGGCTTTGGCAGCGCCTCGTTGCTCAAAAAAGATTAGGTCACGGTCTTTCAGAAACTGATAATAACCCGCATAAGGAGCGTTACGCATATTGCTCATTCCTGGCCCACCTACCAGAAAAAGTACTGGATCTTTGGGTGGATTGGGCTGCTTACTTTTAAAAATATACACAGGAAGCTTGATGGTGGCTCCTTGGGGCTTTGCCCGATTTTCTAACACTTCTAAATAACCAAAGGTGTACTTTAATTTCGGGTTAATTTTAGAAAGCGGCTTTTCAGATACCACAAATCGGGGGGTGAAACTTTGAGAAAAAACTGGGATGAGTCCAATAAACAAACAGCAAAAAGAGGCACTTATGATTTTTTTCATCGGGTATAGGTTTACAATCCACAGAAAGAAACTGCCTTGGTAAGGATTGGTTACAAAGAAAGTTCATTTCTTTTTGTGCTCACCAGTTTACCCCACTTGCCAAAAGAACCTCTCTTTGTTTTTATTGGTTGCACCTAACCGCTGGTAAAACCGAATGGCTCCCTCATTAAAATCGGGCGTTTGCCATTGAATTTCGCTCAGCCCTAACTTTTGAGCCTCTTCTTTTATTCTGAGCATCAATTGTTCACCCAGGCCCTGTCCTCTTGACTTTTTGTTGAGAAATAAGCAATCCAGATACAAATAATATCCAGCATCCCAGGTGCTAAACTGCTTCATGTAGGTGGCATAGCCAATGATTTCCTCGTTTTGCTCTACTACCAAACAATACAAGGGCGGTGGTGGACTAAATAAGCGCATACCAAGGTTTTCTTTTTTCCCGTAAGGGTCATAATCGGCCTTTTCGTAGGCCGCATGTTCAGCACAAAGTTGAATAAGGGCATCCATATCTAACGGGCTGGCAAATCTGATGATCGTAGGGTGGGTACTCATAGCTCAAGGGTAATGGTATCTTGTAAATAATTTTCAAATTGGGATTGAGGGGATGGCTTGAGTACATGGTTTAGCCAGGATATGCGCTCATGGTTAATCACCTCAAGCTCCCAAACGCAGGCCATTAACCCATCTCCCGAAATTTGTTCAAATACCTCGGGGTGCTCGTGTTTCGCCATAAATATCAAACTATTGAGCATGTTGTCGCCTACCCACCAGTTGACAAGCACAAATACGCCCTCAGTGCCTTCGTGGACAATCAGGAAAGCTATTTTTTGGTGCTTGGCATTGAAACTATTTTCCATTTTGAGCCATTGGGGTAACTGTTGCAGTACCGCCTGGTAAGTGGTTTCGGCTCTAAAGCTGGCATGTTTGGTAATCGTATAGCTTTTTACCTGCCAATCGTGGATAGGTAACAATTCCCGAAAGGCAATTTTTCTTGTCTGATAAGTTTCCATGGGATCAGGCGATGGTTATGTTCAATAGATGGTTTAATATAAGTATGGAAATTTTCGGTGTATTTCCCGAATGTCTTTGAGTAAGATATGATTTCCTCTCAAGTTGAAAGTTTTCAGCTTTTTGAGGGCAAACACCTCTGGGGGAATCTTGGTCAGTTGGTTGTTTTCCAGCGAAAGCGTTTCCAGATTGCTCAGTTTCCCGATCTCTTTTGGCAATTCTTTCAGTTTATTATTATCCAAAAATAAACTGCGGAGGTTGTTCAACTGGCTAATTTCCTCAGGTATCCGTTCCAGTTCATTGTTACGTAGCGACAAATGCTCTAGGTTTCTGAGGTTTTCGATGGTGTTAGGTATTTGTGTCAAAAAGTTATGATCGATCTCCAGGTATTTGAGTCGCCACAAACTTCCAATTTCGGAAGGTAAGATATGAATTTTGTTATACTTGAGGCTCAACTCTCTCAGGTTGCTTAAGCGACCAATTTGCTGTGGTACATTCTTGATGGGTACGTTGTATAGGCTTAAATCTTTAAGCTGCTGCAATAGGCTAATTTCGGCTGGTAGGGTATTAAATTCATTGGCCCCCAGCCATAGCACCTCTAGTTTGGAAAGTTCGCTTACCACCATTGGAAACTCCTCGAACTGGTTTCGGAATAGTTGCAAGGTTTTTAAATTACTCAGTTTTTTAAACTCTTCAGGCAGGCTACTTAATTGATTGTAGTTGAGCAGCAATTGCTCAAGCTGAGAAAGGTGGGTAATCGCTGCGGGTAAGCTACTCAACTGATTTACATTGAGATCGAGGGTTTTCAAAAATCCCAAACCAGCCATCTCTTGCGGCAATTGTTTCAATTGGTTATGCCCCAGGTATAGCTGTTTTAGTTGCCTCAGCTTGCCAATTTCTACGGGCAAACTGGTCAGTTGCATTTCCGAAAAATTGAGCGACTCGAGATGTCTTAATGCCGCAAAAACTCCTCTTTGCAAGCATAACAACGTTTTCTCTTTGGTGTCTGTCACCATATCATACAACTCTCGTGAGATGCCTTCTCCGTTTTCATCCTCCGAAACCGCCTTAATGAGCTGTAGGGCCAACTCTAGATTGGGTTGTTCCTCGGTTTTGATTAATTGTTTTATTTTTTGAGTGTATGAATCTGAGTTTTTCAAGGCTTATGTTTGTAGTATTTGATGTATCAAAGTTCTCAAAAATATGATTTTTTTACCATATTTGAATAAAGGTGAAATGAAACATCGTGTATTTTAGTGAACACTTTGCAGGTAAATTACTGTTACAATACAAAATCTACTCAAAGTTTACCCGTGATGAAACAAAATAGTTATTCAAAACAAAGTTGGTCTTGGATGTATTGGGCCGTCGTTTTTAGTGCGTTGTTATATCCAATATTTATGTATTGGTTTTCCTGGTACTTTAGTCATTAAAAGCAAGCAGAAAGAAAAAAATACAAGCAACACATAAAGGAACTACAAGCCCTCGAGAGGCCTGTTAAATACAATAATCTCATATGGAATTTATTGACTGGCTTGTTTTGGTGGCATTTTTCGCGTACACATTGTGGGATGGCCTTCGTAAAAACAAAGAGACCAAAAATGTTGAAGATTTACTGCTGGCCAACCGTAGCATGCCTTGGTGGGCAGTAGGGCTTTCGGTCATGGCGACTCAGGCCTCAGCCATTTCGTTTGTGGGCACCACTGGGCAAGCTTATATGCACGACATGCGATTTATTCACATTTACCTGAGTATTCCGCTGGCCATGATCATCTTATCGGTTACCCTTCTCCCCTTTTACAATCGCCTTAAGATTTTTACAGTATACGAAGCCCTCGAGCATCGTTTTGGGCTACGAGTGCGGCTATTTACCAGCTTTTTATTCTTGATGTCGCGGGGCCTTTCTATGGGCCTTACCATTGCGGCACCAGCTTATGTACTTTCGGTTATTTTAGTAGTTCCTCTGAGCTATACTATTATTGTAATAGGCATTGGCGCTACCATTTATACCGTATTTGGGGGAATAACTGGAGTGATACGTACTGACATCAAGCAAATGGTACTGATGATTGCCGGCCTGATATTTTGCTTTGGCTGGATTTGGTGGAAGCTCCCCAAAGAGGTAGGATTCAAAGGGGCTATGCATTTGGCAGGTACCATTGGCAAACTCCAGACTATAGATTTTAATTTTGACCTTTCCGAAAAATACAATGTATGGAGCGGAGTTTTGGCAGGCATTTTCTTGATGCTGTCTTACTTTGGCACCGACCAATCACAAGCCCAGCGTTACCTCACTTCCAAATCGTTGCGTGATGCTCAAGGCTCACTGATGATGACCGCCTTTGCCAAGGTACCGATGATGTTTTTTATGTTATTGTTGGGAGTGCTCTTGTACGTGTTTTATATTTTTCAGGATGCTCCAGTATTGTTTATTCCTGAAAAGCAGGTGCAAACTGCAGGCATTAGCAAAGAGTTTAATAAAATACACGCTCAGCGTAAGTCCGCAGCCCAGGCTTATTTAAAAAATCCTAAAAACGTAACCGCCAAACAAGAATTTATACAAACCGACAAGCAACTTCAACGTCTCAGAAAAATTGAAATTACCCGCCAACAAAAAGTCACTGGCCAAAAACGCAACGACACCAACTATATATTGCCTTATTTTGTATTGACTCAAATGTCGGAAGGGCTCATTGGGCTCATTGTAGCCACGATACTGGCAGCAGCCCTCTCGAGTATAGATAGTGGGTTGAACTCATTGGCCTCGAGTACTGTCATAGATTGGTACCAAAGGTTAAGCCCGACCGAAAAGTCGGATCGGTTTTTACTCAATGCCTCGAGATTGTCAACCGCTGGATGGGGAATTTTTGCAGTATTGGCCGCACTGGCTTATGGCGAGACTGACTCTATCGTAGAATTGGTCAACAAAGTCGGAAGTTATTTTTATGGAGCCATTTTGGGCGTGTTTGCCTTGATTTGGATCAAGCCTGCCAATGGTTGGGGTGCTTTTATTGGGCTTATCTTGGGAATGCTTACCGTGTTTTTGTTTGATAACCTGTACCTCAATCCAGATACCCAAACCTATCATTTCTTTGCCAGTGACGAAATCTGCAAAAAAGCACTATCTTATTTATGGCTCAATCCTATTGGTACCTTTTCGGTAATTTTTTGGGGTGTTTTGATTGGGCTAGCGACTAGGAAAAAATAATTTGTATGGAAATATCGATTAACGAACCCTGATCAACGATTTGAGAATGAAGCTGACGCTCTTAAAGATCGACACTATGAACGATTGAAAGTTTTTCCCTTCATTATTCGACATTCGTTAATCGATATTCATTTCTAATAATCAAGCTAAGCTCATCAGATAAACCGCGTTTGGAAACGCTCCTAAAAAAGGCACTCATTTAAATGAGCGCCAGAGTGAGTGAAACCTTTTTCCTTCATTATTCAACATTCGTTAATCATTATTCGATATTCATTTTTCTGAACACTATCTTACCCGCTTTTTTTGTTCTTCGCCTACCGATTTATTGTTATATCTGGCTTTTTTGATTTGTCCAAAATTATAGGTCAACGACAACCTGAAATAATTAGTAGTCCAGCGTCGGTTGTAGTAAATATCGGTTTCACCTACGTTATAACTACCTGCGGCAATCACCCCGTGAAAAATATCATTTGCGATGAGCCTTACCTTCAAAGCTTTAGCAAAGAAAGATTTACTCAATGCAATGGTGAGGTTGTGCATGCTTCTACGATGATACAGCCCCTCATAATTATCGCTTAGGTACCAAAATAAAACCTCGGCCTGAAGCGATTTGGTCAAGTCGAAGCGATGATTGGTATAGAAATAAAAGTTAGGCCGTGAGCCCACTTCTTCAAAATCGAACTCCCCTTTTGAAAACTTGGTATAGTTGGCACTTATAGTATTGATAGAAGTCCACCGCTTATAGCTAAACGATCTGGAAACTGAAGCAAAAAAATGACTTTTCGACTCCAGATTTATTCGAGTAAGTACATAACTATTAGGGTTATCTCCTCTGATAGCAGCTCCTGTAAAATGATTGTTGGTATAGGTATATCCTATTTTATAGGTGGTTTCTTTGATTTGACTGTTGAGTTCAAAGGCATGGGCTTGTGATGGCATCAGGGTTGGATTACCTTGTATAGATGTGTAAGGGTCTTGGTAAATTAATACGGGGTTGAGCCTTTGGTAAGCAGGGCGCCGAATACGTGAAGTATAAGCCAAACTTATGATGTGTTCATTGGTCAGCTTTAGAGATGCCAAGAAGTTGGGGAATACGCTGAAATAAGTACTATCAATCAACTGATCAGCAGCTTGTGATACCTCTAGATTATAATGAGTATATTCGCCTCTGAGCCCCACAGAGTAATTTAACTTTTGATTTCTGGTTCCCCCTTTAAAGGTGACATAAGCAGCTCCTACGGTTTCTAAATAATTAAAACGATTAGATAAATTGTTATCTTTCACAAAAGCTCCATCGTTTTGCCTCATCATAAAATCAGTGGCTGAGCCGTTGTCTACATAGTTATACCTCAGACCTGCTTCCAGGGTATGGTTGTTTGTAAACACTGTCTGAAAATCGGCCTGCAATGCTAAAATATTGATTTTAAGATCGAGTAAGCTGTTGAGGTCACGCGATAAATTTGCTCCATTTTCAATACTTCGTTCATCAATGAAGTTATCGGCCCGATTATCAAAGCTAGAAAATTGCCCACCCACAAAAAGGCTTGAGCCCAAACTGTCTAAATTCAATTGATAATTTAACGAAAAAGAGTGGTTTTTATCCCTTTCATCAAAGTACATATTGTTCTGATACTCGCTAGAGTTTGTATTGTCTACAATGTTGTTTGTGCTGTATTGGTTGCCCCCTAGTACTTCTGAAAACCCGTCATATTTCAGCGAAAAGTAACTATTTTTGTTTAAGTTATATTGCAGCCCCAATCCATAATAAGCATAATAATCAAAGTCGTATTGCCAGTCGGTGTCTACCCTGGTACGGAGAAAAGTTGCGACATCATCACGGTTTCTGGTCGTAAACAATCGCATGCGTTCTTCTCCCAAACGTAGAGAATAATACCCCTGCCCTGACAATCGCCCCTGGTTGTAATTGAGGTTGACGTTGGAATACATTTGACTTCCTCCAAACGCTGAGTGACTTACATTTTGTAATAACCTTACCTGATAGCCATCATCATTTTTTTTGATGGTTTTGATGTGAATCACGGCGGCACCTTCTGCATCGTATTTGGCAGAAGGATTCCTTATAATTTCTACCTTTTGAATATTAGCTGGAACAATCAGCGCCAATTGCTCTTCGGTAATTCTTTGTCCATTGAGGTACAGAATGGCATTTCCTCTACCAAATACTGATATTCCTTCATCGTCTACGATTACATCGGGCGATTTAGACAATATCTCTCTTACCGAATTACTTGCTGATAATACCGTATTTTCAATCAATACTTCGAGTGTACCATTGGCTTTTTGTTGGTAAACGGGCTTGCGGGCCGTGACCGTAATATCGTCCAGCGACACTCCTTTCACAATGATTGCAGAGAGCTTTAAAATAGGATTGCCCTGATATTTGATGCGTAGTAGCTGTGGTTCAAATTCTAATGAAGAAAATTTAAGCAACACTTCTTGTTGGGTAATGTCTTTCAACGTAAACACGCCTTGCTGAAAAAACGCACCTTTGATAAAGGAAGAATCTTGTGGGTGTAGTGCTACCACATTTCCAGAAGGAAAGTATCCACTTTTGGTTTGTACTTTACCAGTAATAGCGTACTTGACTTGCCCTAAAGCCTGGGTAAAGTCCAAGAAAAGTGTCAGGCATACCATGGCTAATATTATTTTTTTCATGAGATTTGGTTTTTGTATGGCACAAAACTAGGCGAGAGACAAAACCACAGAGAAATAATAGCCCAAACCCCGATTTGGATAGACAGAAAGCTTTTAAGGGGTTTGATAGACGCAAATGCAGGAATTGTGGGGAGTTGACCAGGGATTAGTCGATAATATCGTTTAAGAAAGCGATTTTAGGTTATTTTTGCCCAATGCTCAGATATAGAAGACGTTAAGAGTATGTTTAAACCTTATAATCTGGGCTAAAAAAGCGATTGATCAACGCTAATTTTAGCATTTTTTTCGTCAATAGCTTGGGCTATTCACTCTAAAACGTGCTGCATTATCACTGATCACTCATCTTTTTTATCCTCGAAGACAAAATTTAAACATAATCTAAGAAATAAAAGATGCTCAAAGAGAAGATACAAATGTATTATCAACAGACCTGGTTTAGACACCTTTTGTTCTGGATTTTGGTGTTTTGGTGTTACAGCCTCAGTATGTTAGACTACTATGGCTCTATGCAGGAAATATTTATCACGTATGGTTTCAGGGTGGCCCTCCAGTGTGTGGCTACTTACATTTGCCTTTTGATCATTTTACCTCGTTATCAGTCCAAAAAAAACAGCCTGGAATTAATCCTTTCATTTTTGCTGGTGTTATTCATTGTTCACTTTATAGCCGCTACCTGGCGGGTGCTTTACCTGGAACCTACTTATCCCATTACTTACCTAACTTGTATAAGAAAATTTGGCCACCTTACCTATTGGCAGCGCGTTTTTGATCCTCAAGTGCTCTTTTTTCAGACCCCAGTCAAGTATCTACAGCCTACGTTCATTCTCATTGCCATTCAGTATTATAGTCGTTTACAAAAATTGGCCGAGTTGGGTGAGCGTAAAAAACTGGCCGAATTGCAAGTATTAAAACATCAACTGAACCCTCATTTTTTATTCAACACCCTGAACAATTTGTATACTTTGGCGCTCAAAAAATCGGATACAACTCCTGAGGTGATTAGTCGTCTCTCCGATATTTTAGATTATACCCTTTACCGGTGCAATGACCAATATGTATCGATAGAGAAAGAAATAGAACTTATCGAAAATTATTTAACCCTGGAAAAAATACGCTATGGCAAAAGAGTGCTGATCAATTTTGAAACTTCTTTGGATAGTCAACTTGAGATAGCACCTTTACTACTATTAACTTTTATAGAAAATGCCTTTAAACATGGGGTAAGCCAAGAAATAAACCAGGCGACCATCGATATTGCGGTACAAACTACGGAGGAGCAGATCAATTTTTCGGTCAAAAACTCCATCCCCAACACTGCTTTGCCCAGTATTTCTCAAAAAGAATCTATTGGCCTTACAAATGTCAAAAAACAACTAGAACTATTGTACACCAATGCTTATCAACTCACCATTGACCAAACACGTGATCTTTATTTGGTGCAATTAAATATTCAAGCAGCATGACTTATAAATGTTTGGTAGTAGACGACGAAGAGTTGGCCAGAGAACTCATTGTTGACCATTTGTCAAAATTAGAAGAGTTTGAGTTAGTAGCGGCTTGTGCCAGTGCTATTGAGGCCAGAACAATCCTTAAGCAACAAAGAATAGATTTGATGTTTTTGGACATCGAAATGCCTGTTTTAAAAGGCACTGATTTCTTTAAGCACTTGCTACAGCCCCCCAGAGTAATCTTCACTACAGCGTATCGAGATTATGCAGTAGAGGGTTTTGAGTTAAATGCGGTAGATTATCTTTTAAAACCCATTACATTCGATCGTTTTTTTAAAGCTATAGATAAGTTTTTAAACCAGCAGTTGCCCTCACCCCCTGCTACCAGCAATGTACCGTCTACTACGGCTAAAGCAACCTATATTTTTATCCGAAAAGACCGAAAACAAGTGAAGCTTTTCTTGCACGAAATCGTTTATATCGAGAGTTTAAAAGACTATATCCAAATACATGAGACCAATCAAAAGCACGTGGTAAAATATAGCCTTGTTTCTTTCATCTCTTTACTAGATCATCGTTTCTTACGGGTGCATCGCTCTTACGTAATCAATGTCGATAAGGTGACCGCTTATACCAAACATGACGTTGAACTTGGCCCGATAGAGGTACCTATTGGAGAAAACTACAAACAAACCGTTCAAGAATATTTCCAAGCCTAGTTCTTTTTCACAACCCCAGCCCTACACAACTCATAAAAAATGTTAAATGCTTTTAGTCAATAGGTGTTGTTTTGATATTGTTCCTCTTTGTAGAAAAATACTATCAAAACTTTACAAACCCATATTGATTATTGCACCATGCCCATCATCAAGTGTTTATTTTATAGTGTTGTTACGTTATTGGTTTCGTTTAATTTAGCCGCCCAAAACAGTATACAAGGAAAAGTAATCGCTCAAGATAACCAAGAACCCATCGCGGGGGCTTCGGTATACATCAGCAATACCACCATTGGTACTGCCACCGATGGCCAGGGGCTATTTAAGCTTACCAACCTCCCTCAAGTTCCTTTTGACCTCAACATTTCCTCTATTGGCTTCAAGACTAAAGTTCTCCGAATAAACCCCTCAAAAGATACCCTCCTTAAGATCGAGCTATTACCTCAGGTACAAAAGCTAAGAGAAGTAGTAGTAAGACCCAAGGGTGACGACTTATGGGCGAAGTTTGGATCAAAATTTATAGAAGATCTCATTGGCTATTCTAAGTTTTCGCAACAATGCAAAATCGAGAATATAGAGAATATCATGCTGGAATTTGACAAACAAAGCCAAAAGCTCACTGCCTTTTGTCGCGAACCACTCGTGATTGTCAACAAAGCCCTGGGTTATAAAATTAAATACTGGCTCGAGGAGTACGAATATTCATTCAGGTCCAGAAGGACTTTTATTGCGGGGTATCCCTTTTTTCAGGACTTGGTGAGACCCAAAACCCGCAAACGAAAAATGAGAAGATATCAAAAAAATCGCGATAAGGCTTTCAATGGCTCTTTGACTCATTTTATCCAGGCGCTTTATGCCGGAAAATTAAAAGAGGCTGGTTTTCAGGTAGATTTAATGAAACGGGTAAAGATTAGTCAGGCTTACAAAGCAAGCATCAAAACGATTGATACGGTTTTTTACAACAACAATACTGTAGAAAAAATATATCAATCTATTTTAACCAAGACCAAGAATGAACAAATAGCTAAGCGGTGTTTGAAATCTATCAAAAACTGGTACACTAGTAATTCTAAGAAAAGCCTCAGAATTAAATTAATGAACAGATTAGATAAAAAAATGGCAGTGGAGGCTTATGAATTGTCTAAGGATGCGCTCAACCCTGAAAAGATAACGGTGAGCAATTATAAAGTTGATCCTAAACTGGAACGACGGGCCAGGGGTGGCACGATAAACATGATAGTAGCCCGAGATATAGATGTTAATCAATATGTGCGTATGGTCAACAGTCGAGCAAAGGTTTTTAAGTTTCAGGATTTCTTATATGTAACTTATCGCAACGAAGTAGAGGAAGAAGCTTATCAGCGAAGTAGGATCGGATTTAGGGGGTTTGTAAAAAAGCAACAGACCAGTATTATCACGCTTCCTGGTCAATCCGAAATCATTATTTATTCTAATGGCTATTTTTACCCCCCTGCCAATTTGCTCGCCGAGGGTTATTGGGCGTTTGAGAAAGTAGATCAGTTGCTGCCGCTTAATTATGAAACCGCCAAACAAAAAAAGTAGAAAAGGCCTGCTTACAAAACCAAGACCTTTTCTAGCCTTTCAATCTAATTGGTAAGTGTTTTTAGCCATTGTTCCGCCGAGTTATAATCCGCAAATTTGTGTACCACGTCGGTATCGGGCATGGCCTGATCGGCCGATAGTTCCGCAAAAATATTTTCAGGAAATACCCAGGCAAAATGGGTCAAGCCTGCTTTGATCATCTCTGGAAACCAATAGTCTTGTGTCCAAGTGGCAGCCTTACTCCAGGGTCCCAGTACCTGTCGATTGTCATTCAATACTTTCTGGCAGTTTAATTTTCGAAAAATCTGCAAAATCTCCTCGCCTGAATCGTAAATTTCTTGCTCACGTTGAAATCCAATCCACTCGATGTGAATGTAATTAAGTTTGGTATGATGGGTAACTACCACATTCTTTTTGCTTAAAAGCTGCTTATCCATAGAGCGTTCGTTTATAATTATTTGGTATAATATGGTTTAAAGCCAGATTGAGGGAATTTTTCTCACATAGTTTTTATCCTATTCTTGATAAGCAAACGTGATCTATTCATCTATGTTTGCTTTTTATTGAAAAGACCATAGCCCAAACACCAATAAATGGTCAAAAACCCATCAACCATCAAGACGTTCCCTCCTCAAGATAACGCCACATTCTACCTCAATAAAAATAGTAGTATCTGGCAAGAATAAATATTTAAATGGAAGATATACCTACTACTATCAAAAAAATTGTTTACCTTTTAAACAAAAACGTTAAACAAAATTTGAAGCACTTTTGTTAAACAAAATAAAAAGCGTTGAAAAGTGCACTCATAAGTCTTAAATGCACAAAAAACAAATATCAAAACTTATTATAAAGCAATTAAAGTTTGGAAAACACAGGCAATTATAGGATTTACAAATAATTCGTTAAACAAAAGGAAAAGTAAGAGAAAGAAATTTATCAATCACCATCTATTGTACTTAAATCAATTTTTAACAACAAATAACTCAATATATTACACATAAAATAAATTAAGCTCAGCAGAGCATCCCATTTACTTTGTGAAACTCTACTGTAAATTATTGCTTGTAAGAGTTTTACTCTTAAAAAGTTAAACAAAAAACACTTAACCAAGTACAACAATCATTAATGCCCCCTTTCAATGAAAGCCTTTATTTTAACTCTACTGTGTCTGAGCATGTGGATACCCGCCTGGACACAAAAAAAATCTGTAATAGATTCCCTAGAAAGAAAACTTGTTACTGCCAATTCTGATCAAAAAGTAGGCTTGCTCAAGGTATTGGCAAAGCAGCTTACCCTAAAATGTGAGTTTACATCTGCCCAAAACTACTACTTGCAACTAATCGATATTTGCAAAAGGCAAAATAACCACAAAGGAATAGCTACTGCACATTTAGGATTAGGGCAGATTTCCCGCAAAAAAGGGGATTATGCACAAGCCCAAACACATTACAAACAAGCAAAACCTTTAATTTTTAAGTTTAATTACCAGGCATTAATTGCTGATTATTACGGGGAGGTTGGTATTGTTCACGAGCAACAAGGCAGAATCAAAGAAGCTGAAAAATGTTACAACGCTTCACTCCAGGTTTACCAAAAAATGAATGATCAGAAAGGGATTGCTGCTGCATTAAACAGTATTGGAATTATATATGACATACAAGGCCAATATCAAGAAGCATTAAAATATTACTTTCGATCTTTAAAAATCAATCAGCAATTAAAAAGGGCCTATCAATCGGCTAGCACACTCACCAACATAGGCATTGTACACCTATTAATGGGAAATTATGCTAAATCGAGAAAGTACCTTCATAAGTCTTTAAAAATCAAAGAAAAATTAGGCAACAAAAGAGGAGTCTCTATTACACTTTTATGCATTGGCACTACTTACGGTGAACAAGGAAATTATCCTAAGGCGTTGAAAAACCTCCTTAAGTCTCTGGCGATTGCTCAAGAAACAGGAGACAACCGAAACATGGCCAACTGTTACAATAACATTGCTGAAATTTATCTGCAACAAGAAAATTACCCCAAAGCATTAGAAAACTTATCTAAGTCGCTAGAAATAAATCAGAAAATAGGCGACCAAATAGGCATTGCCAGCAATTATCAAGAAACAGGTGGTATCTATCAACGACAAAAAAAATATCAATTAGCCGCCGATTATTTCAATAAGGCATTAAGTATTAGTAAAAAAACCGGTAATCAATCAGGGGTTGTCAGTAGTTATTTGGCCCTGGGAGAACTCGCTATTCGCCAAAAAGCATACAATAAAGCCAACAGTGTATATTCCAAAGCAATGAAAAGTGGCGAACAAATGGGTAGTGCCTCTAAAATAGCGCAGGCCGAGGTAGGAAAAGGTATTGCTTTGTATCATCTAAAAAAGCCTCAACAAGCGCTCAAATACCTAAATCAAGGAATGAAAATCGCGAAAAAGATTGGTAATCCATTCATTCTTAAAGCAGGTGCTACCATATTGGCTAAAACTTATGAAGCACTGGGAAATTTCAAAAAAGCCTATCAAGCTCATATCTTATACAAAGCCTTGTCTGACAGCTTATTTAATAAAGAAAACACAGAAAAAATTACTCGAACTCAAGCTGAATTTGATTTTCAAAAGTCTAAGGATTCGTTGAACTTTGCTCAGGAGAAAAAACAAATTGCCTTTGATAAAGAGCTGGAAAAACGGGAAATCACCCAACGTAGCACTTCTATTGGCTTGGGGGCGGTTTCTTTTTTATTTTTAATGATGGGGTGGTTGTATGTGAGTAAACGCCAAGTCAATAAGAAATTAAGTATTGCGCATCAAGAACTCAACTTGACTCATAATAAGTTATCTTATTCTCATGAACAAATCCAAATTGCCCAGGAAGATACTAAAGCAGTCAACGAGGTATTACAGCATACCCTCAAAATGGCCGAGGAACAGCGTGATGACATACAAGACAGCATCTGCTACGCTCGGAGAATTCAACAAGCGATCTTACCAAGTACTCACGTGTTAAAAGAAGCTTTTCCAGAGCATTTCATATTTTTCCGTCCAAGAGATGTAGTTTCAGGCGATTTTTATTGGTTTGGTGAAGTTGCGCCCCGTCCCATTTACGAAGAAATATCTCTTTTTGAGGGAACCAAAAGCATTTTTAAAGGATTTAGCAATAATTTAAAAATACTAGCTGCAATTGATTGCACCGGACATGGAGTACCTGGGGCTTTTATGAGTATGATTGCCAATGATTTACTCAATTATATCGTCAATGAAAAGCAGATTACTGACGCCGACCAAATTCTAAATGATCTGAATAGAGAGGTTGTCCGAGCTTTGCATCAAGACGAAAATAAAAACACCGATGGAATGGATATGACATTAGTGGTGATTGATGAAGAGAACAAAACCATGCAATTTGCTGGCGCTAGAAACTCCATTGCATATTTCCAAAATGGAGCATTCCATCAAATTCGTGGCAATAGGTTTGGCGTAGGGGGAGAAATTTGTAGTAAAACATTTTGTAAACATACCATTAGTCTCGAATCTCCAGTTACATTTTATATGCATTCCGATGGTTTTCAAGACCAATTTGGTGGGCCTAAGAACAAAAAATTCTTACGAAGCAGGTTATACAATATGCTTAAATACATGCATGATCAACCAATGACTAATCAGGAAACAATAGTGGCTGACACACTAAAAACCTGGATGCAAAACCAGGATCAAATTGATGACATTCTGATGATGGGCGTTAAACTAGGTTAGCATAATTGAAGTTTTATTGCTGAAGTCAAGGTTCAGCAATAAAACACCTAAAAAGACAACGTACAAAACACTGGTAAATGGTCAGAAACCCACAAATTCTCCGAAGTTCGGTCATCTATGTGGGTATAAGATTCAACTTTAAACTTTCGTACAAACACATAATCGATGCGCTTCAACAAAAGTGGCTTGGGTCTAAAACCATTAAAGGTTCCTCTCGGCCCATAAAAAGCCTTTTGGGTGATTTTTTTGCCATCCTGGAGCTGTGTTTTCAAGTAACGAATCGGCTTATTGATGGGTAGCAGATTGAAATCCCCCATGAGAACCACGGGTAAATCATCCGTATTCAATTCGTTGATTTTTCGCATAATCAAACGCGCTGATTGGTTGCGAGCCTTTGCTCCTCGATGGTCAAAATGGGTATTGAACACCCAAAATCGTTGTTGAGTTGCTTGGTGCTCTAGCAAACCATAAGTACAAATACGTTCCAAGGCCGCATCCCATCCTACCGAAGGTTTTTCGCTGGTTTCTGACAACCAAAAGGTCCCTTGTTGGATCAACTTTACTTCGCGTTGGTGATAAAATACTGCACTATATTCTCCTTTGGTTTTCCCATCTTCGCGCCCTACACCGAAGTAGGCATAGTCTACCAAACTGCTGTCCAGATATGCTACCTGACGATGTAGCCCTTCTTGAATGCCCAATACCAATGGTTCGTAATGTTTTACTAAGTCCACTACAGCTTGTTTCCGACGATCCCAGCGATTTTCTCCATCGTTGGGGTTGTCATAACGAATGTTGTAAGACATGACCTTTAAAGTTTGGGCAGTGGTAGTCATAGGTATGAGTAAAAAAATCCAACAAAAACATTTATGTAAGAGGCGCATAAAACACTTGATTATCAATAACATAGAACATATAAAGACATCTTTAGCATACTACTAGACATTTTTCGTTTGTGAAGACACAAACAAAGGCAATTGAAAATAATTTACTATTCTAAAAGTTTCCTCAAGTCTTTGGTCTTCCTATCGGTAAGACCATACAAGAAGTGGAAGTTTTAGGATAGTTGCATAGTACTTAGTAATCAAGACGCCCCTTGGTCAGTTTTTTTATCTTACCATTCGGCAAAATTTGACAGCGATACTCCCCAGTGCTTGTGGTTGTTTTGTTGGTAGCCCTAATCGTTTCCGAACGGCTCCATTCACTTACAATATACCCCTTTGTATCGATAGAAATTGTTCCACTGGTGTATTCGGCTACGTATAGTGTCCCTCCAAGCGGCGTACCCCAGGCACTTAGTTCGTCTGAACTGATCAATTTGCCCGAATAACGATCAAGCAAGGCCAATCTCAAGTAATAAAGCACTGCATAGTTGTAACAATACAGAACCGCTGTCACTCGCTCATTTACTTCAAAGTAGCCAATACTATAAAAATCATTGACCAATCCAGGAGTCGGAGTAAAATCATCCACCCCTAATATTGTCATTTCTAATGAATCTAAGGATTCTTCCACTTCAGGGAGTGATAAGTTTACGTCGCTGATTTCATAAGGCAAAGACACTTTGGGAGTTTTCTGAAGCAAGGCTTCCAACTCAATGGCTTTGCCCGATAGCTTTCTGATAATTTTGCCTTCCTTATAAGATTTAATTTTAAAGTTTTTGTCAAACTCCAGCCATACTTCCAAAATAGTATCATACCCCGCCCATTGCTGACGTACCACTACTTTTGCTTTATTTTCTTTGAATACTGGGTTAGTTAAATTCGGTGTATATCGTACTCCATTTTTGGTACTCAAAAAGCGTCTGGCTTCAGTCATAATCGCTTGTGGGGTGGTGTTTTTTATGGTAATCCATTGGTCTACTTTAGCCGCAAAACTTTGGCTGGCTTCCTGATAATTTCCCTTACTTAGATTGGAGAAATAGCGCTTGATTTCACCCTTCATTTTTTCTGATTTGAGCTTCTCTAAGTCTTGGGGTTTTTCTGTGTTGATAACCGGGGACTCTTTACCAGATTGTCCATTATTTTCGGAGGGTAATGGTTTGTTTCTTTGGGTATTTTCGGTTTTGTTGTTACAGGCATTGATAGCCAATAAAATACCTAAGCAAATAATCATAGTTTTTTTCATCATACAAATTTTAAGTATAATCACTCAACTCCTTACTACGCAGCTTTACCATAAGAGTTTGCATAGAATACCTCGCAAAACCAACCCAGGTCTTAGTAGCACAAAAAGGAGGTAATGCCTCGAGAAATACCCCAGAACATCAAGCACCAAAAATATGAACATTTCCATAAAAAAGGCACTCAACACCTTTAGAATTATATTTGGTCTTACAAAAGAACAATTCCTGAGCAGTGTTGTCCTGTGCTTGCTCAAAACCTGCGCTCACAGCCCTTATTTAAATAGTAATTTTGCTACCTTCGCGGGCTTAAAAAACACATGAACACGAACTATTTATAATTTTTTCCAGAACATATCCTTTATTGTATTTATTGGGAGACAAAATGAAAAAGTACTTTAATTTATTTGACCTGTCGCAAAAAGTTGACTATAAAAACGAAATTTTATCTGGTTTGACGGTAGCCTTGGCCCTTATCCCCGAGGCCGTAGCCTTTGCCTTGATGGCAGGTCTTTCGCCACTTACCGGATTGTATGCGGCATTTATGGTAGGGTTGGTTACTTCTATTTTTGGGGGACGACCCGGCATGATCTCGGGAGCGACTGGTGCTATTGCGGCGGTGATTGTTACCCTGGCCAAATCGCATGGCCCCGAATATATTTTTGCCACCGTAATCCTAGCAGGGGTTATTCAGGCAGCTGCCGGATTTTTAAGGCTAGGCAAGTTGGTACGTTTGATTCCACAACCGGCCATTTTAGGATTTGTCAATGGTTTGGCCATTATTATTTTTATGGCCCAGTTGGGAGAATTTAAAACGTCTGATGGCAGTTGGCTCACTGGCAATTCTTTGATGATTTTTATGGGCTTGGTACTCTTGTCTATGTTGATCATTTGGGGATTACCCAAACTCACCAAAGCGGTGCCTTCTTCGTTGGTGGCTATCTTGACTATTTTCGGAATTGTAATTCTTGCAGGCATTGATACTACTACCGTAGGTGATAAGGCTTCTATTCAGGGTGGCTTCCCTCCTTTCCATATTCCAGCCATTCCTTTCAATTTTGAGACTTTACAAGTAATTTTCCCTTATGCGTTGATCGTGGCAGGGGTAGGCTTGATTGAGAGTTTGTTGACGCTCAACATCATTGACGAAATTACTGAAACCCGAGGCCGAGGCAATAAGGAAGCAGTAGCCCAGGGAATGGCCAATATTTTTTCAGGATTTTTCTCAGGTATGGGTGGTTGTGCTATGATTGGGCAAAGCTTGATCAATATCTCTTCGGGAGCCCGGGCTCGCTTATCGGGTATTGTAGCCGCAGTGCTTTTGTTGATATTTATCATGTTTGGTGCCGATATTATAGAACAACTTCCGATGGCAGCGCTCACCGGAGTAATGATTATGGTTTCTATAGGTACCTTTGAGTGGGCAAGTTTGCGCACCCTGAACAAAATGCCTAAGTCCGATATTTTTATTATGGTTTTGGTTACATTGGTTACGGCAGTATTACACAACTTGGCCCTGGCGGTAATCATTGGGGTTATTATTGCCGCATTGGTATTTGCCTGGGACAACGCCAAGCGTATCAGAGCCCGAAAACACATTGATGAAAACGGTACCAAACACTATGAAATTTATGGGCCATTGTTTTTTGGTTCGGTCAGCACTTTCAACGATAAGTTTGATGTGTTGGGTGACCCTGAAGACGTGATCATCGATTTTGCCGAAAGCCGGGTAGTAGATATGTCGGCCATTGAGGCCTTAAACAAAATCACTGAACGCTACGAAAAAGTAGGCAAGACCATTCACCTCAAACATTTAAGTCCCGATTGTCATAAGTTGCTCAAAAATGCGGAGCGTATCATTGATGTCAATATCATGGAAGACCCTACTTATAAATTGGTCGTAGACAAAGTATAAGGTTTTAACCATACTACTAGACATTTTTGGCTAAAGTTGGCCGTGAAGACACGGCCAACGGCGCGATTGCCTTCGTTTGTGGAGACACAAACGAAAAATGTCCAGTAGTATGGTTTTATACTAAACCATAAAAAGGGCTACCCGGCTTTTTAAGATGCCAGGTAGCCCTTTCTTTATTTAAGTTGGGATAATGTTGAATTGAAAATCACCTTACAGATAAAAAACTCCACCGATTTTGGCGAAACTGACTACACATATCCGTTTTGCTACGCGCTCCTGAGGTTGTTTTATCGTTTTCTTGCTGGCGTTTCCATAAACCCACAAAACCTCCTGAAAATACATAGTTTCGAGCCAAGTCATTTAAGGAATAGATTGCCTCACCATTTCCTACCACGCGTTTATCGAAAATTCCAAATTGGGTGGCAAACAAGTCTACAAACCCCAGCAATTCACAGGCAGCTTGCGATGAAAGCCCTCTCAATTGTGGAATGTAGCCACTCACTATAATATCTTCGTCTATGTAATACGCATTCTGTTTACTGGTTTCTTCTTGTCTTAACAAGTAGGCCGCTATCAAATCTAATCTTTGCGCAACCAATTGGGTTAGGGTTATTTTTTTCATCTTTTCTTTGTGTTTAAAGTGTTATTTATTGTTCTATTGTTGTGTTATCCGAAGTCATTTCGGATGGTGCCAAGCTGTGGTAGTGAAGGCAGTCATAGAAAACCTCTATAACTTCTGTACAACAATAAAGATGAAAAGGTGGGGTGTGTAATTAATTTATTTAAGAAAAATTTCTTAGGAATGTACAATTAGGGCTTGCTCAATGTAGGTAAATCGCCCTTACTGATTAATTCCGTCCATTTTTAGCAAATAGTGATTGGCTTTTGAAGAAAATTTGAGGCTTCTACGCAAAAAGCTCACATTGTTCTTATATCAATTGTGAGCAGATATATGTTACTCTCAAAGATTCGCAGTATACCCGCAATCAATTGATTCTATTCACGGCATCCATTCTGAGCAAATAGTGGTTGGCATCTTCATCATCAAAATTGACTGCTCTTTTAAAGTCGGCTTCAGCTTCTTTGACTTTGTTCATTTGATGATTGGCCAATCCTTTCCAACGATAAGGCTCGGCCTTATCAGTATAAAACCACACCGCTCGGGCAAACTCATCGTGGGCATCCTGGTATTCTTCCAATATATACAAAGCCTTGCCTTTGATTAAGTAACATTCGGACAAGCTGTAATCATAATTGGCTGCTTTGTCACAGTCGTAAATGGCTTCGTAGAAATTATGCAGCTCAAAGTTACACTTGGCTTTATACAGCCACGCTACTGCACTTTTGGGATGTTTTTCGAGAACGGAGTCAAAGTATTGAATAGCCAGTTTATATCTTTTCTTGGCAGCCATCTCAATGCCCGGTTGAAATTTTTTTTGATCTTTGTTAGTTTGGGTGATGTGATGCCCCAACATTAGGCGAACAAGGATATAACCTACAAAAACAAATCCTATTAATAAAACTTCCATTGCGCTAGTGCTTATGCTTTGCTTGTACCTACTGCTTAATTAAATTCCTCATGATACTCATAAGTTCATCGAGTATCCATTTTGCTTTGTAATTTCAATAAATAGTCATTGGCATCTTCATCTCCTAAACGTACTGCTTTCTCAAAATCAACTTTAGCTTCTTCCAGCTTACCCAAATGATAATTGGCCAAACCTTTCCAGCGATAAGGCACTGCTTTGTCTTTAAAAAACCAAACTGCTCTCCCAAACTCATCATGGGCTTTTTTGTATTGTTGTAATTGTAACAATGCCTGTCCTTTGATCAGATAACAATCCGACAAACTATAATCGGCATTGGTGGCTTTGTCACAATCATAAATGGCTTCGTTTAGGTTGTCTAAAGCAAAATTGCAGCGGGCTTTGTAAGCCCAGGCTACCGCACTTTTAGGCAAATTGATCAATACCGTATCAAAATACTCAATAGCCTCTTGGTACCGTTCCTGCTCGGCCAGCTCTATCCCCCGCTTAAACTCTTCGCTTTCGCGCATAGTGTCGGTGATATGGTGCCCCAATAACAGTCTAACGCCAATATAAGCTCCAGGAATGATAAAATAGAGCCCTAAGAAGCCAATAAATCCGGCCAATAACATGAAAATTTCGTAATTGCTCATACAATGCGCATTTACTTAAAAGTACAAAATTGTTGTGAAGGGGAAAAGTTTTATTTTTTTAGATACTTTTTTTATTCCTCTTATTCTACAAAGTCGCCAAACGTTCAAAGCATTTTTTTAGCCTTCACTTACTCTCCAAAAATTCCTTCCTGAATTTGACCTCAGTTTTAACAAAATACCTAATTTTACCCCTTAAGAAAAAAAGCAAATGAACAATAAACCAATCTACTTTGAAGGGCTCAATGGTATAAGAGCCATTGCGGTCATCGGTGTTTTGTTTTCTCATATTACGTTAGACCTCGAACTATTTGGATTAAATCCTTTTGTATTAGGCCAAACAGCCGATGGCAAACCCAAGGGATGGTTGTTGGCAGGTTTTGGGGTCAGTATGTTTTTTGCACTCAGTGGTTTTTTGATTACCTATTTGCTTTTAAGAGAAAAAGAAACTGGCCGCATCAATATCAAAAAATTCTACCTTCGCCGCATATTCCGCATATGGCCTATCTATTATCTTTATTTGGCCATATGCCTTGTCATGTATGTTGCCACAGGCTTCTTTACCATCACCAATAGTGTGTTTTTCTACATCTTTTATGCCGCCAATGTACCATTGATTATTGGCACATCTCTTCCGCTTTTGGGTCATTATTGGTCGCTGGGGGTTGAGGAACAATTTTACTTGTTTTGGCCCTGGATCACCAAGTTAGGCCAAAAATGGCTCGTTTGGATTACCCTCGGGCTTATTGTCTTCCTGTTTGGGCTTAAGGTCTTTTTACATATCTTTTTTCCCAATAGCATTCTAGAAGTCATTATTCATGTGACTCGTTTTCATTGTATGTTGGTAGGAGCTTTATTCGCCATTTTATACTATCAGTCCAACTCGTTATTTCTGCGTATCACCACCCATAAGTTCTCACAGGCCATCGTTTGGTTGATTATGGTCGTCATTGTTGCCAATAAGTTTCATTTGTTTTCTATTGTAGACAACGAAATAGTGGCGGTAGTAACGGCAGTTATGATTATGGGGCAAATTACCCAAAACGGGCTCATTAGTCTGGAAAACAATGTTTTTGATTTCTTAGGGAAAATATCATATGGCATATATGTTATTCACCCCTTGATAATCTTTGGGCTTGGTTTCATTATTAGAAAGCTAACGATGCCCCAAACGATGAAGTATCTACTAGTATATGCCTTGATACCCCTGCTTGTGATTTTGTTGGCTCATTGGTCGTACAAATATTTCGAAAAACCTTTTTTAAGGTATAAAAACAGGAGATTTAGTGTAGTGAAAAGTGCCAACTCTAAAAGTGGCCATGCCTAGTTGCTTCATTTACTATGAAATCCTCTTAATTTTTCAAGGTAAAAAGGCCGATTTTGTGCCGCACAGAAAGAAAATCAAAAAAAACGCTATTTTTTTGGCCTCGAGTATTGCTTTTTATCAGCAATGTATTACTTTTGTCATCCCAAACGGGAAGCACAATTAAATGGCAGCTGTAGCTCACCCGGTTAGAGCGTCGGTTTGTGGTACCGAAGGTAGTCGGTTCGAGTCCGATCAGTTGCCCCAAAGCCTTGCAAAGTTTATCTTTGTGAGGCTTTTTTTATTGGTTTTCAGTCAAATCTTTTTTAATAAATGATGGTTCAACTTCCTCCTACTATAAGGCTTCCTTTCGAAAATGAAATTCCTAAAAATATCAAGGTGCTTAAACGCTGGGAAGCATCTACACAAGCCAACATTGTTGCTGGATATCAATTAAAGCAAACTCCTCTAAATGAAGATTCAAACTTTCAATTCTATGCCCAAATCAATGTAGATAATCCACAACTCTGGGCATTATGTATGCATTTGGTCAAATCATTTCCAGATCAAGTCACATTTATATATGGTATTGCAGAAAACACTCTTTGTTATAAAGATTTTTCCTCAAAAACGATACTACTTAAAAATTTAATTTCCTATCAAAAAGAACTCACTCAAGATCCTTATATTCAATGGGGGTTATTACATCAAAGCAATGAAGCCCTCACTGAAGTATTTGTAACACCTTCCAAATATATTCAGTTTTGGGGCGATGATCATTCTGACTTTCAGACCATTATGAAACAATACGGACTTCAGGAAATTCCTAAAATTGAGTTTATAGACGCATATCCTAAAATAACGCTTTCGCTTCAAAGTTTAGATAACTCTGCCCTTAGCTCAGAAGAATTGATAGAAGAAATAAAGCGTTTTTAAAGAAAAACAGGATTTATTATTGCCCCTGCTCTCTTCGATACTTAAGGCAGCAATCCGAAAACCTGGTAATTGCGAATGAGTGCAACTTTCTCACTTCTTTCTAATGATATGACTTTAGAAAGAAGTGAGAAAGTTTAAATTATGATCACTCCTATTTATTTATTCTTACAAAATCGTCTCCATCCAAATTCATACTGTGGGCAGGCTTTCCCGGTACTACATCAAAACGTACCTTCCAGTTGCGCTGGGGTACCATTTCAACCTTTACGGTGTTTTTGGCGAGAGCAGGTTTGGTGAGCGAATGTAGATTTCCGTGAGTAATTTTTAGTTGTTCATTTACTATAGTTACTTCTACTTTCCCCATTTGCTTGCTAAAATAAGTTCCTACATAGCGTTGAAGGGGTTCGGTCAAGTTCCACTTAATCAAAGCTTGCTTTTTCTTTTCAGCATTCAATCGTTCTTTTATTTGGGCAATTTTCTCTTTAATAATCGCTATGGATGCCTCTACATTGGATGTCTCCTTTCCCTTGCTCAACCACCAATCGTACACAAACTGAGAAATCTCATAAGCCACAGTTCCTCCAATAGATCGATCATTGGTCAAGATAGCCATTCCTATTTTCTCGTCAGGCATCATAGTAATGTGAGCCTTGAACCCAGGATAGCTACCATCGTGTTGTAACATTTTCTTGCCTTTGTAGAGTGCATTACCCCAGCCCAAACTATAACCTGTGTAGCGATAAGGCTTGCCCTTGCCATCCAACTTTGCCCGACTGGTATGGGCATTTTTGACAACTTCGGCAGGTACAAGTTGTTGGCGATTAAATCGACCTCTGTTCATGTTAAATGCTAGCCAATGGGCCATATCTTCTACTGTAGTAATCAATCCCCCTGCCGACTGCATGGTCTTGTCGGTTTTCATCAAATACAATGCTTTTGGCCCGTATTCGCCCAAAGCAAAATAAGGCTGTGCGCATGGCCAGTCGTTCTTTTTTGCCAGCGACATATACGCTGTAGTATGTTTCATTTTCAAGGGTTTAAATAATAATTGATTCAAAAGGTCTTGCCAAGGTATGCCTAATTTTTTATCGGTCAGATGGGTGTAAATGTTATAACCCAAATTGGTATACTCAAACTTACCTCTTGCTCCTTTGCGTCTGGTTTCATGTTCCAGCACCCAGTCCATTTCTTTGCGATCAACATATCCTGAGTAAGCCGCCCGAAAACCAAAAAAACTATTTTTGAGGCCTGACTTATGGCTTAATAAATCACGTAATGTTACTTCTCCAGCTTTTACTTCCGGCTTAAACTTAATATAAGGCAATCCGTCGGCCAAGGTGGTATTCAAATCTATCTTTCCTTGATGGTGTAGAATAGCTGCTGCCATTCCCATGAAGGACTTGGTAGAGGAAGCTATATAATAGAGAGTGTTGTTTTGGGCTTTGATTTTTCGGGCAATATCGGCATATCCGTAGCTTTTCATAAATACGACTTGGTCGTTCTTGACTACTACAATAGAGATGCTGGGCAACTCGGGAATCTGGTCAGTGATTTTAGTAATGAATTTATTGGTTTTCTCCGAAAATTCATTAGCTGATTGAGTCATGCCCCATTGCGACAAAAATAGTAGCATCAGGAGCAAAAACTTCTTTGGTGAATATACGCTTTTTTTCATGATTAATGTTTGATGGTATTCCTAAAAAATATATGCAACAAAGACATCCATAATTTTTCAAAGGCTGCAAATACTCTATAAGGAATTCCATCAGTATTCCATAGTTCATCCCAGACTGAAGCATGGCTCCATGGCTTCTATTACTTTTGAGAAAATTTTTCAAATTCACTGATAAAACGACCAAAAGATGTTTGCTGTAATTTTTGAATTGGTTCCTCAAGAAGGCCAAAAAGAAGCCTATTTTAACCTGGCAAAAGAACTCAGACCTTTGTTAGAAGACATTGACGGGTTTATTTCTATCGAGCGATTTCAAAGTTTGAATAACCCTAACAAGACTTTATCGCTTTCGTTTTGGCGAGACGAAGCAAGTATCCAGCAATGGCGTACCTTGGAAAAACACCGCCTGGCTCAAGCCCAGGGTCGAGCCAGTATTTTTGAAACCTATCGTTTGAGAGTGGCCGAAGTAAGTCGCGACTATGGCTTGCTTGAACGTACAGAGGCACCAGAAGATAGTCAGGGATTTCATGCAAAGCGTTGAATATTTAGATGCATTGCTGATAGTTATTTTCTGGTACGACCTTAATTCTTACAAAAAGCTTGACTACTCTTGTTTATCTATACATTGCTCAATTATCTGTTTCAAAAACATATTCATTGTTTTGAAAGCTTTTGAATTCGATGGGATTATTGCTAAAGTCCAACACAAACATGGTTTGTTGTTCACTCATTTTCCCTTGATACCTTGTTTGAGGTTTAATAATGAAATGAATGTTGTTTTCAATGAAGTTTAATTTTATTTTTTTGAAATTTTCATTATTCACTATGCAGCCAAAATGAGGAATAGGAACAGATATATTGTCTACATTACCACAGAAATCCAGAGTCGGGATATTTTTAGAGACATGGGCAGATAGCTGATGACCAAAAAAATCAAAATCTATCCAATTGTCAGTTTTCCTACCAACTCTACAGTTCAATATTTTATGATAAAAATGGTATGTACTTTCTATGTCCTTTACTTTAAAGGCTAAATGAAATTTACTCATAATTTATGTTTTGAATTTTAAAAAACTTCTGTGCAAATTTCATTTTAATCACTCAAACGATGAAATTGAATCGTTTGTAGGTATCACTTTTTACATTCCAAACGTTTTTTATTCTTCGGTTTAAAGATGATTCAATGGTAGATGATATTGATAGAGCCATTTTAGATGAGTTGAGTAGAGATTCAAGACTTTCTTTCGCAGAAATAGGTAGGTTAGTGAACTTGTCTCCTTCTGCTGTTAGAGAGCGAATTTTGAAAATGGAAGAATCTGGTCTAATAAAGAAATACAGCGTTGAATTAGATCAAAAAGCATTAGGCAATGATTTAGAAGTGTTTATACTGGTCAATATATTTCATGGTAAATTAAAAGGTTTTTTAAAGATGATATCTAAAATCCCAGAAATACAGCGCGCTTATCGTATCACAGGGAATCAAAATATTCATTTACATGCTGTTTTAAAAGATCAATTGCACCTACAAAATATTATAGATGAAATTATGCCATATGGTGATACTACAACCATGTTGATTTTATCAGATATTTTTGAAAGGGAGTACTAATTCAAACTTGTAAAACCACACGTATTTTTTCTAACAAAGGCGTTTTCTACTTTGGATAATTTTACGGTATAAAAAATAGCTTCGGCGATCATTTCTCCGCTAAAACCGCCTCGCCCCTTTTTTGGTAATTTATAGAGTATTTGTCTGATCCTGAAAAACCGTAGAAGCGGGTACTTCTGCGGGCTTTGCTTTCTCCAATAAGTCATTCAGTAAATAACAAACCTTGTAACATACTTCGACTGGTTTACCTAAATAGACTGTCTTAAACCCATGCTTCATTAATAAACGAATGCTTGCCTGGTTGGTAAAATTGCAGCCTACGGTGACATACCTAAAGCCTTTACTTTTAAGCATGTTCAGGGTTTCTTTTAGCATGCGAGAGGCAAGGCCTTGCCCCTGGTACTCAGGCAATACCGTGATACCAGCAAAATAAACTACCTTTGAGTACTGTTCTTTAGCAACCAGTTGGTGTGGAATTTCATGCAACGCCTTGGCGGTATAATGCACCGCTCGATAACCAATCAATGCCTCTTGATGAAATGCCCCTACCGTAAACCCAGTGCGAGGATCAAGGCATTTCATCAGGTAGTCTACCGATCGAGGGCGTAACAAATGCCTGGACGCGGGGTCATACGCAACTCTTTGGTTCAGCGAATACAATGTATCTATTTCGTTTGTATGAAGAAGACGTACCTGATAAGGTGTCTCTTGTAACTGATTTTGTCGCATGATTCTATTTGTTGGATATAGTGTGTTTAATCATCAAGCGATACTAAGTTGTCAAAATCAACCAAGAAAAGATACTAACTAAATCTAAATCACGTAGTTTCACCTATAAGAACACCGACAAACCCTCGTGAATATTTGGGGTAAAACAGGCTTTTTTTTCAACCTTTTCCAGGAAATGTATAGTCATATTAAAAGTGATAGTTATTGCTGTTTCCAAAATCAGAAAAGTTGATTTTTTTCCACCATATTCTCAAATTCTTCTATCATATTGAAGTAATCCTTGGTAACGCTCTCAAAATATTTCAATAAAAACTCCGATTGTGTATATTCAAATGACTGTTTATTATTGCTTGTGGGTAATGGCTTGCTCAAGTACTCATAAGAAAGCATTGAATGAATTGACACAATCGATATGAAAAAAGTTTTTA
>DMXI01000210.1 GCA_003483885.1 Microscillaceae bacterium | reverse complement strand
TGATCATTTTTACGGCTTCATTGCTCAAATTTTTTAACGCCAATAAAATAAGGCGGAGTTTAGAACCTTGTTGTTCAAGTTAAAGTACTCAAAAACAATCAGTTAAAATCTGTTTTTGTTCAGGTATCTTCAATATTAGGTTGACGCACATGCAATTCCATCGAAGCCATGTAACCATATAGCCATAGAAATAAAGGTAGTTTAGAAAATGTGCGTAACTCGAGTAAATTATATAAAACTAAGTGTGCCTGAAATCGGTTTCTCACATCGTTTTAGGCACACTTGTATTTAGATCATTATGAAAAGGCCAGGCCGCCATTGATATCAATATTGGCTCCGGTAATAAATGAAGATTCTTCGGAAGCCAGGCAAGCAACCAAACTGGCTACTTCTTCTGGTTTTCCTTCGCGGCGAAGCGGTGTTTTACCTGCGACTGCCTCTCGTGCGGTACTGGGAGTAAAAGTATCATGAAAGGTTGTACCAATTAGCCCTGGACATACCGCATTTACCCGGATTCCCTGTGGTCCTAACTCTTTGGCCATAGAGCGGGTAAATGTCATCACTGCTCCCTTGGAAGTAGCATAAGCAGAGGCTCCTCCTCCTCCCCCATCTCTTCCAGCCAATGATGCCAGGTTAATAATGGTACTGCCTTCAGGCATGGAACCAATTACGGCTTTATGCATCATAAATACCGACTTCAGGTTCAGGCTCATTACAAAATCCCAAAATTCCTCATCCATCTCACACAGCTTCTTACGCGCTACCAGCCCTCCTGCATTATTTACCAAAATATGGATCTGGTCTCCAAAGGCCTTTTGCGCCTCATACACCAAATTAAAGCATTCATCCCACTTGGTAAGGTTGGCTTTTACAGCAATGGCGTCTCCACCATTTTCTTTGATTATTCTTAAAGTATCTTGTGCTTCGCTAGGCGTGTTGTAGTAGTTGATCACTACTTTGGCTCCAAGAGAAGCTAATTTAATGGAAATTTCTTTTCCAATATCTCTGCCGCCACCAGTAACGATGGCTGTTTTTCCTTGCAATTTCATAGTTTAAAAAAGTTAGACCGAAACCAAGTCAATGTCTTTCTAAATAAGCATTTGGTTGATTTCTTAGTTATTTGTTTATGTTTGTTTTTGTTTTACTATTTTGATTGGACTCTTTCTATTTTTCCGCCCAACAGGTAAATTGATCCCACGCTTATGGGTACCAAAATAGCCCCCATAATAAACACAGGCACATAGCTAATAGAGGATAACCAAGGAACTAATACAGTGGATAGTATAATAGAACCCACTGCTGCCGAAAACTCGCACAGGCCTGCCAGGGTACCGACTGATTTTCCAGAAAAATAATCGCTGGGTAAGGTTTGTAAATTACCTATGCCCATTTGAAAGCCAAACATGACCAAAGCAATCAAGGTGACTGCTATCATTGGATCACTGACAAACGCACCTCCTAGTAATCCTGGTAATGTTACTACGCCAGCAATGGTAATCACTCGCTTACGGGTTTTGTCTACGCTCAAGCCTTGCCCCAAAAGACGGTGTGCTAACCAACCTCCGAAAATGCTCCCCAGAGCAGCTCCCACATAGGGTACCCAGGCAAAAAAGCCGATTTCCTTTACATTGAATCCAAATGTTTCATTGAGATAAAGTGGTAGCCAGATGACAAAAAGCCACCAAACTGGGTCTATGGTAAAGCGAGCCAGCATAATTGCCCAAGATTGGCGATATCCTAGCAGCTCTTTCCAACTTAACCCTCGTTCAGTTTCTTCAGGGGCACCTTCTTTTTCGGCTTCATGTGCCCCTAAGATGTAATTGCGTTCTTCTTCCGAAATGAATGGGTGAGTTTTGGGTGTGCCTCTATTCAACAATAACCAGGGAATAAGCCAGAGCAACCCCAAGCTACCCAACACTACAAAGGTGAGTTTCCAGCCTAGTACACCAAATAAAATAGCAATCAAGGGGGCAGAAACAATGGCCCCAACCGATGCTCCAGTATTAAAAATTCCTTGGGCTAGAGCCCGTTCTCTTACCGGAAACCACTCTGCATTGGACTTAGTAGCCCCTGGCCAGTTGCCAGCTTCGCCAATGCCCAATAAGCCTCGGAAAACACTAAAGCTTACGACTCCTCTTGCCAGCCCATGCAAGGCTGCTGATACTGACCATACTACAATGGCAATGACAAACCCAATACGGGTTCCAATGATATCGAACAAGCGCCCAGAGAGTCCTTTACTAGCGGCATAAGCGACCATAAAAACTGCCGTAATAGTCGCATAAACACTTTTTTGCTGACTTTCGGCGATTCCGATACTTTTCCAGATTTCGGGCCACATAATCCCAAAGGCATTGCGGTCAATATAATTGATGACGGTAGCCAAGCCAATCAGGCTCACGATCCACCAGCGAATTCCTTTGATAGTCACCTTGGGGCTCTTTTTTGTTTGTTTAATGGTATTCATGCGATAAAATCTTCCCTTAGTGGACTAAATACATCAATGAGTACTCCGGCCTTTTTGCAAACACAGCCGTGCAATGCATGGGGTGGTACATAATAAGAGTCTCCCGCTTTGATTAGATGGGTTTGGTCCCCAATCGTCATTTCAAATTCACCACTTTCCACATAAGTTACTTGTGAATGGTGGTGCTCATGCATTTGCCCTACGCCACCTTCCTCGAAAGCAACTTTGACGAGCATAATTTTATCGTCATATCCCAGTACTTGGCGTTTGAGTTTAGGATCAATGGTTTCCCAGGCAACTTGATCGCCAAAAAGAAATTCTTGACTTGTCGCTTCCTTTTGAGTGGTTTGGTTCTCTTCTGTTGTGTCTTTCATAACTCCTTAATATTTAAATAAATGATATAGCCCTTGCCATCTGAAGGTTTTGTTTTGGGTTTTTAGGTGGTGTCGGGTTTTTAGATGATTGTTATTGTTCGCTATAATGAATGTCCAGCGTTTGCCTTTAGAGGTGTTAAACTCCACAGCAGTATATTGGTCACTTTGGTGTATTAGTTTTACTTTGTCGAGTTGGCCATAAGGCTTTAGAGGCACTTCATTGACTGGACTGTAAGTACCGTGTGGCTCAATAATGGTTATGAACACTGCTTTTTTCTGGTCTTTCTTCCGAATGATCAATGCAGGGTCACGTCGCAGATTGAATGATGGATCATTGGCTCCTAAGCGGGCAAAAATCAGTTCATCTTGGTTAGGCACCCACGAAGTAGCAGTGAAGAACTCGCCACGATGAAACCAAGTAAATTTGGCTTGGTCTGTCGAACTTTTGCCGACTGCCTCTTTCCATAAATGTTGGTAACCAAACTGGCTCCCTAAGGTGGTTTGTTGCTGGGTTTGGGCTTGGTACTCAAAGTTGGTATTGAGCAATTGTCCTTGAAACCATAGTGGTAAATCTAGCTGACTTGCCTGAGGAGCATCTACCTGAAACACATCTATCAATATAGGTTTATCAAACGATGGATCATTCAAAAGGGCCAAGGTTCGGTGCATTTTCACCCCAGGATAAGCATGTACATCTTTGGCACTTACGATTTGAAAATCAGGATTGGAAACATCGAAAAAGTATTTATCGGCATGGTGAGCATTCCCTGTTTTAAAATGCCCCTTGAAATGGGATTTTTCATTGATCGTAACCGTATTATGAGCAATGGTTTGCTTAGCCCAGGTTTTGTTTTCGGGTAAATAACGCCCTCCTTGTTTTTGATCTATATTGACCCAGCGGGCAGCTCCGTAGTCTTGAACGATTTCTCCCTGGTTGCCATATAGCGAATAAGAAAGCTTGTCGTAATGTCCGTGCCCCAACCCTTGCGCGGTGTACTTGAATGCCAGACAAATTTCCTGATCATTTTTGCTGCTCCTGAGAATACCTAAGGCTCCTTCGTCTCCATTTTTCCCATCTCTGAGTTCTATGGATTTTCTGATAAAAGGCGTAGCTTTTTTTTGGTAAATATCGTGAGCTACCACAAAACCCGAGTAGTCCAGCGTTACCTTGCCTTGCTGGGTGGCAATAGACAACAACGAAGGGTCTTTTGCTTGAGATTCATAAATGATGTCTACCGCCGAGATCAACTCTCGTGACTTAAAGGACATACCTTTTTGGGCATCATTAATTGGAAAAAACAAACCTTGATGATCAGTTTGGTATAACAAGGCATACACTGCTTTTTTAAGTAAACCATTGCGGTATTGAAAAATCTTCAAGTCTGGACGATTGTTTTCCAAAGCCTTGGCAAATAATATAAAGGGTGAAATAGCATAGCGTTGATAGTATGGCCCCTCGGTATAATAGCCATCAGGCGAGAAAGCGTGGTCTAACTGGGCAAAAAAACCTGCTTTTTTCTGATTAGGTAAGGTAATCAGGCCATCATCGTCGTCTTTCTGGGCTTGATCTGATTTTTTCCATTGTAAACCATATAAGGCTCGTTTGATCAATTCCTGATCTCCCATGACCAATCCTATCATACCTACTGCGGCATTTCCCCAAGTACTATGGTTATGAATACGATTAAAAAATTGAGGGTTTTTGATGGAAATAAAATCGGCAAATGGGCGAAATAGCTGGGTCTCGAGTAGGCGTCGCTCTTCTGGTTTGAGCCAGTCATACACACAATCGTAAGCTTGGCTCACATACACCAACCAATTGGCATCGTTGAGGCACTGCCAGAATATTTTACCGGTAGCATATGATCGCTTGGTAGGATGTAATCCTAGCTTAGGGTACAGCTTTGCATAGGCCAATAACACATCGCGTATATAACGGGCGTATTTTTCGTTACCAGTAATCTGGAACAAATTTCCTGCTTTTTGCAGTACAAAAAAGTTTTGCTTGTGTCGCTCGTGGGTATAACCTCCTGCCATATCTTTAGGTACAGGTACTTGTACACCTAGTTTGATTTCCTGGTCTACAATGGCTTTGTTGTTGGCAACGACTTGTTGAAATAGAGGTGCTTTCGCTGCATTTTTGCGAATAATATTGACCTCTTGTTTTTTGAGGATCAGTAAAGGATGCTTTTGCGCAAATAATGACGCCACTCCCCCACTCATCAGTATAGATATGAGCACGCAATTGACCAACCATCGCTGATGGATCACATCTTTTATATGTAGTGCTTTTTGCTTCATTTTTTACGATTGATTTTTATAATCATAAATTATGTTAATTAACTAAATTCCAATCCTCTATGAATAAGGCTATTACCTTTATTTAAAAATCAAATTTTTTGTTTTATAAGCTGGGTCGTTTGAAATAATTTTCGGTGTTTTTTCAAACAAACAATCATTGATATTGACAACTGGGTCACCTACCACCAGGTGTAGTTTGATAGGGGCACTTTGCTTAAAATCGCATCCTTGTATGGTAATTTCTTGGGCACCATGCAAGTATAGCGCAGCCAGCGTTTTGTTACGTTTGCCCCGGCCTACATTATTAAAAATGCACTTCGCTACTTCTACCATTGGCCCAAAAGTACTCTCATCGCGTCCCCCTCGATAAGCATTAAGGGCTACTCCTTTGACATCGGTAAAGGTGCAATTTGCCAACACTACTCGCTCTACATTATAAATGCCTCGGTCATCGGTTTCTTTGTTCAGGGAGAGCACATCCCCTGTCACGTTTTGGAATACGCAGTTACGCACGATGATTGAATCAGCAAAAGTATTTTTGAATACCTTCAACACATTGAAAGAATGGTTGATATCCAGGTCTACAAAGTCACAGTTTTGGATAAATAGTTTGTAGTTGCGGTTCATTGAATAGCGACTGGTACGAATCACGGTATTTCCTGAGGCATCAGGGCTTTCTTTGCCATTAATCGTTATATTTTCCAAGGACAGACTTCCTCCATTCTCGATATTGAACAAAGAGGTTTTCTGAAATTGGATCAAAGGCTTTTTAGTTTTTGAGGTAAACTTACCCTTAATGGTAATGGGGTGGCGAATGTCCAATGACTTGGTCATCATGTATTCACCTGCGGCTAACACTAAAATATCGCCTTGCTTTGATCCTTTTAGGGCATCAAACAATGTGTTCTCTCCGGGCTGTACTTGAATTACTTTCCCGGTATTAAATTGTACATCTTCTTCTCTTCGGGGATACCATTTCACACCGGTATTTTCGGGAGTGGCTTTGGCTTTTACTGGTTGAAAACCTAGCTTTCTGGCTTTTTTGTCGGTAGGAATTAACGCACCTTGTGCATTGCGGGTAAAGTTGAGTTTTTGTTTAAAAAAGCCCGTTTTACTGATCGTTTGGGTGTTTTTGCTGAGTAAATTATTCCTAAAGGTGATACCACTGATATCATCATAAACAGTAAATAAGTCGGGCTTTTTGTCATTATAAAAAAGGTTGTTGGTTACAGAGGTGTTTACAGGTACGGCACTACGCTCTTTGTCGCTGCCAGCACACAGTTGTATATAGTCGCAATTGATAAATGTATTACCACGGGCTTCTGAATCTTTGACTTGGAAGTAACGGTTGAGCGGAGAGTTAGGCACTCCATTCATAATTACCAAAGCTCCCCGAAAACGATAACCAGTCAGCCCTTCGCAGTAATTATTAATCACACGTTGTTTTTCGTTGATAATGCGGATGCCACCCGTATTTACTTTTCCGTTGCCAAAAAAATAATTGCTTTCTACCAAGGTTTCGTTGCCGTGACGCATCGTAAGCGTGCCTTGACATTCGAAAAAAGTATTGTAGCGAAAAATATTTTGTCCAGATTTGTTGGATACAATTTCGTGTTCTCCATTGCAGCGATCAAAGTAATTGCTCTCTACAATGGTGTTGGAATTGGTCAACGAATAGTGACTGGTTCCAATGCGTAAAGTTTCGCCTCCATTGGCTCCTAAGACCGGACGATGTCCAAAGTAATTGTGATCGATTTGGTGTTTGTTTTGCCGACTTTCAGGGGTATTGAGCCTTACCGCCATGGTCACTCCGTGGTTTCTTTTACCTACCAACAGGTTATGGTCAAAACGGTTGTTTTTGCCAAAAATGCTTACCCAATAATCGGTCTCGAAACGCTCAGGATTGCTATAATTATCAATCACACATTCGGTCACTCGACAATGGTTGGCTAAATGGGTTTTGTTGCGACGAAAAGCAATGACTTCTTTGGTAGGAGTGTAGCCATTTTTGAACACAAGCCCTTCTACTACTAAATACTCCCCTGCAATCCGTAGGTTAGATTGTCCCTCTAGGGTTACTTTCCCTTTTTGCTCAACAGTAAGCGTAATTGGTTTTTGAGCAGTACCTTTTCCAGCAAATACCAGTTCGGCATCTTTCCATACCCCATTGGCCAATACAATCTTATCGCCTGGTTTGGCTTGTTTTACCGCTTGCTTAAATTCGGTCAGGTTACGTACCAGTTTTCGTTGTTGCCCACAAGCCGAACCAATCCATAGGATCATTAGTAGCACCAAAAACTGATATTTTTGTATTCTTATTTCCATAAAAGTCTTTTTAAAAAGGATAGCTAATACCCCGGTGTTTTTCTTAAAAGGAAAGTCACAAACTCACTTTTACCGGGGTAGCTAACACACGAAATTGTAAACTGATTTAGATGAAATTTTAACTATCTAATTAGTTTGTCTGATCACTCAATTTTAGTCACGAGAGGTAACTGTATCACCAGTAGTATTTTGCTATGAATCACCCTGAAAATCTACAGTCACCTCATATCTTCTCCCCTCTTCTTCTTGCTTGCTTTGCTTTTTTGCTTTTCTTTTTAGGGGATTAATGTTTTACTTCTAAATTGTAATATTTCACTTTGGCAAAAGCTCCTTCATCCCGGGTTACCAGGTAGTTTCCAGCTTTGAAATAATTTTCAAATACTCCCCACTTTTTGATATGTGCACTGTCATACACTTTAGAGCTTTTTCCATTCAGAATCACCTCCATTCGCCCTTCACGCACGATGACCTCTAAGGTAAATTTCTCAAAACCAACCTCTTCGGGAAACGTATAGCCTTCATCATCGGTCCAGGCCGAAGTCTTTAGTAAATCAGGCATTGGGGTATTGATATCTTTCAATACTTTAGTTTTCACTCTCACTTTGCCTTTGTTCCAATATATTTTGAGCATCGGAGGAGCATTGTTATCGTCTTCTCCAATCAAATCTCGTTGAGCATTGGTCAGCCTTCCGTGAATTTGCATAATGATCGTTCGGTGATACTTCCCTTTGGCATCTTTGGTAATTTCTGCCATTCTCAACGTTCCTTTCATTCGCCCTCCCTGAGCAAAAGTCCAGTTGGTACTATTGCTTCCAGGTACCATTTGTTCTCTCAACTCGGTACGCGAATAACTCGAGTTGGCAGTGCTTTGCGCTGGATAAGTGTAAAACACCAAAGAGGCATCGGTAGAATCGTTGTACATAAAGGGTTTGAGTGTTTCATTAGTCGCATAACTCAAAATCTCCGGGGGTGCAACTTCAGTTGGTCTCCCAATCGGAAGGGTCACTTTCCAATGATTCAGATCAATATTGGATACATTGGCTGATTTGACAGGTACTACCGCTTGAGGCTGGGGTTGACTAATCCCCTTTTTGCAAGCGTACAGTCCTGCCATCAAACAAATACAACCTAAATACAAGACATAACTTTTTCTCATCGCTCGAGTGGTTAGTAGCTTCATTGAGTACTGCTTTTTAGTTTTGCTTTTCTTCGATGGAGAATGAATCAATGCGACTTTCTACACCAGTGTTGGTGAAATAGATTGCCACCTGAGCGTTGTCACCAGAGTTGAAGGTAATAGAGCCTTTTACATAGGTGCTGGCATCAGTTTGGTCGTTTAAAGTGACTGATTCAATGGTCTTTGCATCAATCTGAGTCGGGTCTTTTACCTCGCCTGCTAAAATGGCTACTTTCAGCGAACCTGCTGGAGAAGTTTTCATCGTGTAATAGAAAGACAAGATGTATTGCTTATTACGCTCTACTGTAATCAACTGATAACCAATACGATCTCCTGCTGAAGGTAGCTTAGCCGCTTTCACTCCATCGTGGATAGGGCTGGAAGTAATTTGAATGGCCCCACCCAAATCACCATTACGCCAATTGTCTCGGTAACTATCGCTTCCTTCTTCATCAAATCCTGCATTTAATATTTCAGGGGTAAAAGCGCTCACTGGAGCAGTAACTGCTACTGTAGTAGTGTAAGTATTTGTTACTTCCAGTTTATCTTTAGCAATCAAGGTTACCGTATAAGAACCATCTTGGGTGTAGGTGTGGGTTGGATTTTTCTCAGTAGAGGTCACTCCATCACCAAAATCCCAGCTATACGAAATCGCACTCAATGAGAGATTAGAAAAACTGATTTCCTTGTAATTTGCTTCACTAGGTGTAAATGAAAAGTTAGCTGAAGGGGGTGTTTTATCAGGCACTGACCCAACCTCGGGCAATTCTTCCTGACAGGCACCAATTACGAATAAGGAAATCGCAAGCATACTCAAATAGCTAACTTTCAGCCATTTATTATAGAAGTATTTTATCTTTTGCATTGTCTAAAGGCTTTTTAAAAGACAATAGTTATCCTGGGTTACTCATTGACACCAATGAATAACTATTGCCTGGTTAGTAAATTCAAATAAGATTTTTCTGAAAAATTAGTATCCTGGATTTTGGGTTATTGCTCCCCCACTCACATTGATTTCACGCTGTGGTATGGGCAATAACAAATCAGTCGGTGCAAACACATAACCATTAGCCGCTGCAAAAGCCCCTAACACATTTTCGGCTTCGCCAAAACGAATGAGGTCATAAAAACGATGATTTTCAAAAGCCAACTCAACCCTTCTTTCGTCCAGTAGCATTTGCTTGGTAAGGGTTGCACTTCCATCTTCAGCCAAGGCAGGCATTCCGGCACGTACCCTTACTTTGTTGTAAGATTGAATGGCTTGCAAACTTTGAGTAGAAGCGCCTCCTGCCAAAATTGCCTCAGAATGCATCAACAATACATCAGCCAAACGCAATACGATCCAATCATTGCCACACTGACGCACATTGGCCGATTGGGTTAAAAATTTGCCTACTGCTCGATTCACATTAGCATCATACAAGGTGATGGTTCGCTCTACATCGCTGGCATCTATTGAGGCTACGAAGTTATCAGTGATAAAATTCAATCCACTTGCACGTCCTCCAAGTGTCATTTCAAATGAAAAGTCCTGGCTTTCAGTAGCGTTATCATCTAAGTAAGGAATCGCAAAGATGATCTCGTTATTCATTTCAGTATAGAAAACATCATTATAATTTTCCTGTAAAGCATAGTTTGTGTTATTAACTAAGCTACTCAATATGTTTTCTGCAGCTACATAATCGCCTCGGGTAAGCTTCACTTTAGCTAATAAAGCCTGTGCTGCTCCTTTAGTCGCTCGACCTGCCCCACTTCCAGTATTTTCTGGTAAAAACTCCACTGCTGTAGTCAAGTCAGCTTCTACAAAACCCATTACTTCGCTGACATCGTTGCGTCCAAAAAACTCAGTGTCCGTTTGAATAATGACCCGATCAATCAAAGGTACTGCACCAAAGGCTCTTACCAGATTAAAATGCGCCATAGCTCTGGCAAATTTGGCTTCTCCTTCAAATTGCTTCTTTTGGGTTTCATTGGTTACTACGCCCAAATGTTTGATTACTTGATTAGCCCTGAATATTACATTATAGTTGGCTTGCCAATACTCTCCAATAGCTAAATTAGTGGGTTGTACCGTAAAACTTTCAAACTGAGCCCAATCTCCTTCACTCGTACGAGTTCCGGTATTATCAGATCGCATTTCCAACAAGGCAAATTCACGCAATGGGACTTGCTGTAACCCATCATAAATGGCAACTACGCCCCCTTCTACTTGCTCTGCATTTTCGTAAAACCCATTATCTCCAATAAAAGAAGGGGGAGCAAGATCTAATTCTTGTTGACAACTACAGAAAATCATTGTCAAACAAATCAGGAATATATATGCTTTGATATTTTTCATATGTCTATGCTTTTGAGTGGTTCTCCTTATGAGGTAGCTCCTCTTAAAAATCAACATTTAAACCGATAGAATAGGTACGATGAATAGGCGCAGGTCCTCGTTGATAACCATAAGTCAAGGGATTAGCACGTCCTTGGTCAATCCCTTCGGGGTTGTATCCTACATAACCATTGGCCATGAAGTACAACAGGTTTTGCGCACTTAGGTATACCCTCAATTTGCGTATGCCAGGAATTAACCCTTTGGGTAAAGTATAACCCAAATTGATGTTTCTCAATGCAACATAAGAAGCATCCTGAATATCATCATTGGTAAAGATTCGCTGTACAACTTTGTCTGCATCGGGGAAATCACTGGTATAATCCTGACTACCAGAGAACTCATTATTGATGTATTGAGAAGAGATATTTCTAATTTCTGCCCCATGAGAACCTTGGAACATAAAACTGAAATCAAAGTTCTTATATCTGAAATTATTGGTCAAACTCCAGATCAGGTCAGGATAAGGAGAACCTAAAATGGTACGATCATCGGTATCAATTACACCATCCCCATTGATATCTTTTACATATACATCTTGTGATTGGGCATTGATGGGATAAAATGGATTATTAATGTATTGGGCAGGTATCTCTTTTTCGACCACATATCCATAAAATGAAGAAATGGGTTGGCCTAACCTGGCAATCCACTCTGCGGGACGCTTAGAATCTACAGTATTTATGAGATCTTCCGAACCGGGAAAAGAAATTAAGGTGTTTCTATTGTGGGTCATCAACACTTTGGTAGACCAAGAAAAATCATTATTTGAAATATTTCTTGTATTAAGTTCTACCTCCACCCCTTTGTTTTCCACGGCTCCTTTGTTTGCTACAACCAGGTCAAACCCTGTAACTGAAGGGACAGGTAAATCTATTAATAAATCTTCGCTAGTTCGTATGTAATAATCCACAGAAATACCAATGCGCCCACGTAAAAATGATACATCGATTCCAGGATTAAACTCAATTAAGCGCTCCCATCTTAAGTCTGAATTGGCAATATTGATTGGATTAAAACCTATTAGATTACCGCTCAACGCAGTAGCTACTGGGGATATTTGCCCAATATGGTCATATTCTCCAATACCTCCATTATTACCCGTTACCCCGTAACTGGCTCGAACTTTTAATTCATCTATGATGGCGCTGTTTTTCAGAAAGCCTTCTTCGGAAACCCTCCAACCTACTGAAGCAGCTGGGAAGAAACCAAATTTGTTGTCAGGTCCAAACTTAGAGCTTCCGTCCCAACGAGTGCTTACCGATACTAAATATTTATCATTATAAGCATAATCAAACCTTCCTAAGTAAGACACCAATGATTCCTCAGTTTCCCGAGTAGATGCCCCAATAACGTTGGCGGCAGGAATGGTTTCAATCAGGTCATTTTCAAAACCGGCAGATTGAATGCCACTAAATTCCCGGTTCCATTTCTCAAAAGCAAAACCTCCTACTGCATTAAATGAGTGCTTGCCAAAGGTTCGGTCAAAGTTTAAAGTACTCTCAGTAATGGTATGAAACTGTAAAGAAGTAGAGCGGTTTGACGCCGCATCACCTGGGCCATTTCGTGTAGCTTCTATTCCAGTAAAATCAGTATTTCGTCCATACCTTATATCTCCTCCAACTGATTGTTGGAAATTCAACCCTTTCATGATGTTTACTTTGAGATAAGTTCGGGCAAGTACTTTGGATCGGTAACGCATACGTCTTCGCTCCAATACTTTTGCCAAGGCACTTTGGTTAGAGGTAGCACTAATGCTGGTACCACCCGAAGGCACTGGTTGACCTGCTTCCAAATCATAGTTGTCAAACATACGCTCCATTGCATAATCGCCAATTTTTGCATTGGCCCAACGTCCGTTTTCTCTAAATCTGTTGACATATTGGATGTTGTTCTCATCCAGATATAACGGTAACCAAGGATTTTGCCTTACTGCATCATGAATACCAATAGGAAAACGTCGCTGGATAGTATGTGAAGGATTGATAACTGCTCCAAAAGAAACACGTTTGCTGATTTTACTATCAAAGTTTAAACGGAGGTTTATTTTCTCAAATTTATCAGTTAACAATACTCCCTCATCTGACAAATAACTAAGTGCCGCTCTATACTTCGTATTCTTGGTTCCTCCGCTTGCAGCAACAGAATGACTCTGAATTATTCCCCCATCCATCATCACCTCTTCCCAGTCGGTATAGGTGCCCAACTGCTGAATATATCGCATTCTATCCGTAAGCACTCCTCCGTTATTTGCTTTCACAAATTCAGCCCACTTTTCGGGAGTAGTCAATATTCCTGACTTGGGTACCGACTTAATGCCAAAAAAAGTATTGTAAGTAATTTTTGCAGGGCCTTCTACCCCAGCCTTGGTCGTAATCATAATGATTCCATTCGCACCTCTTGATCCGTAAATCGCTGTAGAAGCTGCATCTTTCAATACCTCTACCGACTCCACATTGTTCATATCAAGACTGCTCAAAAAATCAGCATCATTCCCTACTACAATCCCGTCCACTACAATCAAAGGGCTAGACTCAAAAGAGATAGAACCCTGACCTCTAATTCTAATGGTGGGCGCTTCTCCCGCCGCGGGGTTTGTCATTTGAATGTTTACTCCAGATACTTGACCCACCAATGCATCATCTACCCGAGCCACTGGAATTTGGTCTAGCTGTTTATTGGTAATTTTGGAGATAGATCCGGTTAAATGAGATTTTTTTTGCACCCCATAACCTCTTACTACCAACTCTTCCAACATTTGAGAATCTTCTGACAAAGCCACAGATAGTACTGTTCTACCGTTCAGAGGTATTTCGGTAGTTTTAAAACCTACAAAGCTGAATACCAATACCGCTTTGCCCATTTCTTGATTAGGAATTTGGATGGCAAACTTACCATCTACCCCAGTGGTAACGCCATTGCTGGTTCCCTTTAATACTACATTTACCCCTGGTAATACTGCTTCATCTACCGATGATCTCACCGTACCCGTAACAGATACTACATTTGCTTTATTTCCTTTTTTCTTAAAAAATGCGTGGCTATTAGTGTAGGAAATCAAGCAAATTAACAATACGCCCAAGCCTTTCATCAGGTTGGAATTGTAACGACTGAATAGAAATGATATTAGCAAAAATAACAAACAGTCGTTACAATTCCAACCTGATGAAAGGCTTGGGCGTATTGTTAATTTGCTTGATTTCCTACACTAATA
>DMXI01000213.1 GCA_003483885.1 Microscillaceae bacterium | reverse complement strand
GATAGTAAGATTATACTTAAAACGACTAAGGAAATAGGCCTTTTTGTGATATATCTTCTCAAAAACCGTCAAAACAGCATAGCCCAAATCCCGGATGATAAGTTCTCCTTTTTTCATCTTTTTTATGAATCTGGGAGCATCCTTCTGATCATTATCACGAAACGAACACAAGGTAAAATCAGCAAAAACACCTTTGGTTAGATTAAACACCGCTTGAACTTTAGCCGTCGCTGTATGTCCTTTTTTACTGTAGCTCCCTGGAAAATATTCAGCTAAATGTCTTGCTAATTTATAATGAGTCGCGTCTTGAATGTAGACATTAGGAAATGCTTTAAACAAGTCACTCTCCACAAAAGAATCACATCTCTTTTTCAAGGATTTCTGCAATAACTTTTTTAAAAAGGGATTAAACCTTTTAGCGGTTAAACGTTTCCAAACTGCCTGACCACTAATCGTTTTAGTCATACTTTGAACGCTTACCTCAGACGCCAAATTGTCGTAACTAAACGCTCCCTGTAGCATCGTTTTCCAGAAGGATAAAATTAAGTCTGATACACTACATTTGCGTGCTTTTCGCTGGACTAGCTTCATTTCCTTAGCTAAGATTCCGGGCTGTAGATAACCAAGGCTTTTTCTTACCTTTGTTTTTGCTAATTTTTGGGAACGTATCAATGAAATCCTCAGTTTTATTGATCTGACTTACAGTACTTTATACAAAAGTAAAAAATAAAGTAAGATTGAAAGCTGAAAGCTAAGGTTGACGCACATGCGATACATCGGGATTTGCAAAGTTGATCGATATTCGACATTCATTTTTTAAGAACAACTCTTAACTTAATGACATTGAGCGGTAGCCATCGGTTTGCAAAATGAAGCCGTAAGAACTGATCACTGAATGAGTCCTCACTCACAATTTATCGGGAAGATTTCATTATTTTTTGATTGCTAAAAGTCTAAGTAACGGATATACCAACTGTTATTTCACGGCGTTCAATATGACAAATCAGGCTCAAAAGCTTTAGTCGTCTGGTTTGGATCGTTTGCGTGCTCTGTTGTTTATATCAAATCTACTGGTGTTTTTCCTTTTGCTTGCTTGACGCCTACCAGCCTTTGAACCCTTATGTCTTTTAGCCATTCGTGTATTTTCGCTTTTCGTAGTTGGGTGCTGTTTTCTTTTGCTTGGCTGACGCTTGCGAGTGTCTGGCTGTCTTTTCCTTTTAAGATGCGGCCGCTTCTTTTTCCTCTTCTCTAAATCATTCCTGGCACTCTTACTTAATTCTATTTTCAACACCCAGTTCAGTTTTCGAATAGATTGCTGCTCTTGTTGTTTGTCATTTGAGGTTCTTTTTAGTTCGTCTATTTGATTCCGAATGTACATTTCTTGTTGAGAGATTTTTTGCCTAATTTCCTGTATCTGTGTATAAATAGCGTCATTTTTTTTATATAAACTATCTATTTTTTTGTTGAGTTGTATGATATATTTCATACACTCCTGACATTTAGCCCTGATCCTTTTAGGTTCAATATGGGAGTTATCTTCTTGATACTCATCACTACTCCATTTACGGTGGTTCTCCTGATTCTTTCTTAGAGATGCCTCATACGTCGCTATTTCTTTTTTATGCTTTCTATATATTTCCCACAGATTATCTTCTTCCATTTCCAGTTCTTGAATGTACTGTGGTTGCTCTGGCGTACCTCGGTTCGCCGAGTATAAACTGCGCAACTCGTCTATTTTACCTTCTAAGTCTTGTATTTTTCCGTCCAGTCTTCGGATTTGTTCTTGTCCTATAGCCAATTTGTGTTTAAGCCATTCCTGATGGTAATCATCCGAATTGTTACGGCCCTTCTCAATATCCATATCAAAACCCCATCGGTTTTGCTTATCGCTTGTCACTTTTAGGTCTACCGCTTGCACCTGTAAATCATTTTGTTTGCTTGACCATCCCAATTCTATCTTAAATGTTACGGTTTCATCACCTTGAAACGCGCGCAGCAGAGGTTTTCTATAAGATACGTGTTTATAAGTATTGTTAACCCCTATACTTCTTATGTGTTTCATAGCTTTGGAGCATTCTATTAAACGATATCTTTGGTCAGGTCTTCGAGGACTCAAGACAGTTCCATCGTAGGTATTTTTTAACTTGATTCTTTTACCTGTACTTCTAAGATAGTCTTTTATTTGTTCCAAATTTAGATCTGATTTTATCAAATCCTCACTCGTTGGATTTAATAAAATTGTTTCATCTTCTGCCGCTACAATGCTGCCCTTCAAATTCTGCTCATCAAATTTAAGGTCATATTGAGGGTTGGTGTCGTATTGCCTTTCGTACACCAAGAGCGATATTTTACCTCTGCCTTCTGCCTGGCTTTTGTCCATTACCCGATCATCATCCCGGTATCTGTCTCCGCTAATACTGGTATAATGCCCACCACCACTACCGCCACTATGAAGTATTTTGGCAGTACAACTATAGGTTTCTCTACCTATTTTAAAGCTCTCAGGGTGAATCAAGGGTGGGGCAATTCTTTGTATTCCATGGGTTCTGCTATAGTTCAAAAGGCGTCGTCTAAACACCAGCATTGAGGGGAGGTTATGTCTTGTAATATAGCTATGAGCAATGGTATGGATCGCTTTTTTCTTTTTGTTACCATCTTTGTATTTTAAGTTATCCTCGTAATTGTGTTTTTTGAGAAAACTTGCCAGATAGTTAGAAAGCCGAACTGGTTTGTTTTTGCTACCTTCCCAAACCGGCAAATGAATAATATGCATTTTTTCGGAGCCCTTACCTTGCGGTATGGTTTTATCATTTTTAATTTGTTGTAGATCACTGAGAGGTGTATTCCTAGCCTCCTCATCAGTCAGCTTCGTAGAGAATACCTCTTGTTTCTTTTCCCGAAAATTGAGTGTATCTTCTTTATTAGTAATCATAGAGGTCATTTTCTCTAAAACCTCTGCTGGGTCAAACTGTTCATTCTCTGAATCGGGTATAATCATCTTTAAATCATTTCGCAACCAGTTATGTACCTTCTTCAGTTCATCCATTTGCACGAATTCATTGCGTTTAATTTTTTTAAGTATTCCACTAAACCACTGAAGCTTTTCATGTCGTTTCGGATCATCTTTTAATTCATTAGATTGAAGGATAGTGTAATAGCCATCATTCAACCACCTATAATAGTACCTGGTATGTGCCAAAGTATTGAGGGTCGCAATGAGGTAGCATAGCTGGGTGTCACCTCGTTCTATGCCAATTTTCTTTCCCGATGTTGCCAGTTGCTCTTCCAGCATTTTCTCTTTGCCCTTTATACTACGCCGATCGGTTTGCACCCTCATCATGAGTATTGTCACAATAGTTGGCGGTAAAATATCTATGGCATTATCCAGCAGAAATTTTGGGTCATAGTTTTCTATTTTCTCAGCCCAAAAGTCCTCTTTATTCAGCTTTTTATCCTGAGATAACCCCTTCGCTAAATCTAATTTATCTGCTTCCAGCCTTCGTTCGGCTTGGCGCTCTTCAAAGTTTTTTTCAATGCTTACTTCTGGAGTATCGTCAAATGTTTCATAAGTTTCGTTTTCCAGGTGGTCACTCAACGATGATAATTGCGTTTTGGGCATTTGAAAACCATTTTTTGAGATTTTCTCAAATTCGTAGTATACCAAAACAAGCGATTCGCGCAAATCTTTTACCTCATCAGAAGTCTTGATCGAACTCAAACCAACTTTAGAAAGTTTAAGATTTTTCGCCAAAGAATTAAAGCTATCTGCCCAGTTTTTGGCGTTGCTTTGCAGAAATTCTTTGACTACCTGATCATTAGACAAAACAGGCGTGCGTTTTTGCCCGGAAATATCTTGCAAGCCCTTGGATATACGCTCGCGATCAGCATCTTCCTTATGTAGGATTAACATATTGTGAAGCCTCACCAGATCACTTAAGAATTGAGTAGCCTCTTGCCTCTGTTGGGGGTCTTCAGCCTGGGCTTTTTTCAAGAATGGGTTTATATCCTTTTGCCAGTCGTTCAAACTATCTAACTCAGGCGCTATCAAGCTTATTTTTGCAGAAGCATTTTTGTATTGGTGTCGATATTTGTTGGCCTGTCTTGCTTTTTCCTCTTTGATGATCCCTTGCCCATCATGTCTTGCCCGAAAGTGTTCATTGCCAAGTGCATACAGGAAAGCTGCCTTATCCTTAGCGGTTTCAAATTGTGCGTTAATGGCTGTACCCTCGTTTTTTGAATGGGCATTGTCCAAATGATTTTGTAAATATTTTACAGGTTTGTTTTCATGATCTACATGCACTATGTATTCTAATTTGTGCTTAACAAACAAATTGAGCCCATATATAAAAAAGTCTTTACCCTTACCAAAAAACTGCCCATACCTTTTATGCTTAAACGTTTTTCGGTAATACTGCATCAAGTCTTCATTTTTCTTAATACCGTATTTTTCCTTATAGACACCTTGCCAACGCTGCCCTTTGTATTCATGAAAACCTTTTTGAATCTTAAATAAGAAATACCAGATGCCTTCTTGTGTCCAATTAGGTACATGTTTTTTTCCAGTTTCTTCATTGCGAAAAACATAATGTGGACTAGAAAGGTCATGTAAACCCCGGTGAGCAGTCTTTCGTATACTTTGATATTTATTCAGGTCTCCCCGAAGCTGATTTCTTCTTTCAGAAAGGCTTGGTGATTTCTTGCCCGTAGGCGTGAGTGCCTGGGCCAATTTATTACTCAAAAAGGAGTATTCAGTATTGGCATAAGATTGGTCACTGAGCTTGCGGTGTATCCATTTGATCATGAGGTCTTCAAACCGCTTGCTTTTCCCTGTTATACCCGCCAGCTCTTGCTTGGTCAAGCCTATAATATCGTCATCCTCTTGTTCGTGAGTCAATGTATGGTTCAATGCTCTTTTAGCATTGCTTTTGCCCGTTTTTGCGGAATGTTTCAAGGCTTCTGCCAATGTAAAACTTCGCTTTTCTTCGTTTCGCCCACTTTCAGGGGTCACCAGGGTTTGTTCTACTTTATCTAGCTGAGTACCTTTGATAATTTCAGGTTTTTCCGCAATTTTATGCGCCAATAGCTTTACTACTTTGTTTTTGAGCCTTTCGGAGGATAAAATAATATAACCGTCGCGATCTCTCTCCGCATTGCTTTGTTTTAACTCCGCTTCAACTTCCTGCCTCTCAAAGTTTTTTTCCTCGATACCCAGTTTTTGATACAATAAGTCCAACATAGGCTCGAGATCACTTCGCAAATACAAGGACTTTCTGGTGGGCGTTTTAAAGTTAAACCTGTTTTGCTCCTTGGCGGTGACGTCTAACATGGCACTCAGTAAGGTCCGAGGCGACACATTGGCATAATTTCCTTGGGCAGTTCGCTCCTTATATTTATAACTTTTTTCAGAAACACCCCATTCTGATAAGAATGGTAGTATGTCCTTTGACTTCTGTATATTGATATCATTGGTGGTAAGGAGTTCTGCCACATCTTTGCTGGCTTGAACCTTTGCCTGGTGAACGAATTGGCTTATATTTTCTGATTTGAACGCAGGCAAGGCAACCTCTTCCCAGGATTTAGTCCCAAAAAGTTGGGCAATTTTGGTCTCGTCATAGAGCAATCCACCTCTCACAATAGAATGATAGGCTTTTACGTATTCTATAAAAAACCTCAAATGAGCGTATTTCTTCTCCCCATTTTGTTCAAATTTATTTTGGTTTTGAAATACCCAGCGATCCAGCGTGGTAAGGTTGTCGCCTGTCCTTATATCGTATACCCACTTATCGTCTGCCCCCTTATCATCTGCCCCCTCATCATCTGGTTGATGTATTATATACTTACTTTCCGGATGTAGCAACTGCGAGAATTCATTTTCCCTTTTTAATTGCTCAGGGGCTATACGCTTATCAGTTTGCTTTCTGATATTTTTTATATCTTCTTCAACGTTACTGTTTTCGCTACCCAGCATAGCCAGTTTCATGATATGATCACTAATGGGAGAAAGTGTTTCAATCGTTCGATAATTGTCATCAATTTCGTTGACGCCTGGTTGGGTAAGATATTTTGAGTTTCCCTCCAAAGGTACGGGTTGCACCCCCGACATTGTCTGGCTAAAGCTTTGAGATACGACTAAAAAATCCGCAATTCGAATCCCATCATAATTTTTTATCCGCTGACTGGTATGCGCCCAGTTGGTACCTGGTAGGCCACTAACGAGGTTCAGATTTCGGTATTTTTTGAAATATTCATTACGTCGTCGGGTGCTATCTTTCTCATACAATTCGGTAGCATTGGGAGAGTCGCCAAAGATATCTCCAAACTCTGTATGAGCTTCAGGTACTTTCCCTCGTTTTGTTTTGGCCAAATCTTGTTTTTTATGGGTAAAAGTGGCCTCGGGAGGCAGATAAAAATCTCCCAGGATTACCCAATGTTTGTTTTCACTATTTTTATTGCCAGCCTCTTGGTTTGCTTTTTCCAGGGTTTTTTCTATTTGGGTAAACTCCGATTTTCGAAGCAACACCTCGCCCTCGGGCGAGGTATGTACAATGGCAATATTGATATAGTAATCTTTCTCCTCACTTTTGGTACCTTTTACCCGATGTACAACTACTGGGCGAAAATTTTGCGCTTTTTTGTCAAACTCGTGCTTCTTGTTTTTATGCACAATGTGTGTTATTTCCTCTTCGTCTTCTTGTTTTTCACCTTGTCCATAAACTATTTCTTTACCAGCCGTGGTGATTGCCTTGGTTTCCTCATAGGTGTAGCCTGCATTCCTCCTTATTAATAAAGGATAATACTCTTTGTAGCCGCCTGCGGTCATTTTGGGTCCCGAAATAAACTGTACCCGAGCCTCTGACTCCCACCCTTCTAATTGCTTATTTACCTTTTTGGCCAGTTCTGCCGGATCGTTCATCTCGTTGTATTCTTGAATTGCGATCATTTGCAGCCAAGGGTTATGAAAAAAAGCCTCGGTAATCAATTGTACTTTCTTTTGATCATTTTCCTGCTTTTTTCTACTGCTTTTTTTGCCGCTTCCTTTTTTTCTACTTCCTTTTTGGGCCTTTCCCTTTTCTAAGTCCTCGTTAAAGGTCAGGTGATTTAAGTTAAAAGTGGCAATGCCAAGTTTTACTCTTTGTAAGGTGGATGATTTTCTGGTTTGGTATTTCAGTTGGTTTTTGGCAGTCTGTTTATCATTCGTCCAACCCCGTAAATTTTTCAAAGCCTGGGCCGCCAATAAATCCGCGGCTTGCTCTCTGGCCGAGTCATCATTGATTGCCTGCTCGCCAACTTGTAGCTTCGCAGGTACCTGTGCCGTACTTTGCTCAGCTATATGGGCCAGTTCATGAAACAAATGGTAATCGTTGTAATGCCCCGGAGCAAAATGAACCTCTGGACTACGCGCAGTAGCAATGGCCCCTACACTTGCCGGAAAAGGAGAGTTTCGATACACGCGCACCGCCGACATAGCCACCCCTGTCAAAGTTTCCATAATCTGTTGATGAGGCTGAGGAAGAGGGCTGGCGCTCACATTTGCGTTGCGGGATGGTTGAGGCAAGTCCTGGCTTTTACTTTTAATGAGTTGCCAAGTGCCCTTACCCAGTTTTTTGCTTTGACCTTTACTTTGGATGGTGGATCGTTTGCCTTGTTTGCTTTGGATAGGTGGCAACTTGCCTTGCTTACTCTGAATGATGGGTCGCTTGCCTTGTTTACTCTGAATCGTGGCTAATTTACCTTGCTTGCTTTGAATGTATCTATTAGTAGCCACGTTTCCTTCACCATCTGGAGAATGACCTGGAGACGCATTATTTTCCCTGTTAAGGGAATATCTATGCTTTTTTTGAGGCGGTTGCTTACGTTTTGAGCGTTTTTGCGAGGATGTTTGTGATTGCTCCTCGCTCTTTTCTTGTGGTTGTTCGATTTTGCCTGACATGGTTGTTTCGTTTGCGGTAAAGAATGTGATAACCATCAATGGTTGATATCTGGATGTAAAAATTGGAGGAACTCCAATACTCACTTGCTTGGGCAAGAAGTGAGCATACAATAGCGTGTATCTTTTTATTTGGCAGGACAAAGCCAGATTATCTCTAAGCTGTTTAAGTTAGTTAAGCTCAAATGTATGAGATGCTTCAAAGAAAGGGAGGGTTACTCGTAGTGAGTCCTTTTTTATGGAGGTTTAAGCGTTTAGTAGATATTTGCATAAGCGATTGATGGTAGGCCCCAAAAACAAACATTCAATGATTTTAGGGTGGTTGCGTTAGTTTTTAGTAAAATTAATTTAGCTGGTTAGGCGTTTTTTTTAGAAACCAAATAGTATTTTATTTGGCTTTGATGTAGTTACATCAAATATAAGTCCCAAAATCAAGGTTTGGGAAATATAAAATTGGCATTAATTCTTTTTTAACATAATTATTGATGTTACGCAGCTTATTCCAAACCTACCTCTTATGATGGTTAAATGGCTACATTGTTATATGGCTTCGCGATGCGTTACACAACCCGAAGTCCTGAGCAAAGCCGAAGGAACAGGTTGTAAGTCCCGATTTAATCGCATTGGTGTCAACCTAATATTGAATAAAACCAGGTTTTAACTATCGGATTTTGAGTATTTTATCTTGAAAAACAACACCCTGATTTCCGCCTTATTTTATTGGCGTTAAAAAATTTGAGTAATGAAGCCGTGAAAATGATCACTGAACGAGGTACGAGTGAA
>DMXI01000212.1 GCA_003483885.1 Microscillaceae bacterium | reverse complement strand
TTCACTTAAAAATATACTTCACTAGCACAAAAAACTCATCATTTTTAACTCCGAAGACAACATTTAAATATATTCTAAGGAAAAAAGAATGGGGCAAGTGGTAAGGTAACCCGTAAAGATACCATGTGTCGGTTGAGATTAGTAAGTCGATCACCAATGATGAAATTGTAGCCATACATCAAACTGAAGAGGTTGAGACCCAAACCGATTTCGGGGCGAATGGTGGCGGCTTTTTTATCGTCTTCCAGATAAAAACCTGCTTGCAGACCTACCGCAATCAGGGCATTAACCCATCCTCCTGCTTTGAGCCCTATGGTGTTGCCATTGAGGTAATATTCCCCTCCAAGGCCATAATGGTAGGTCAGAAAATCCTTTTTGAATCCTTTGACCCAACCCAACTCGACTACACTTTGCTCTCCTTGCTGAAACCCAGCATAAATACCCCAGTATTTTCCAGCGTATTTGTCATCATAATTAAATTGAGTCTTGGGTAGGGCTTTTTCTACCTCTTCTTTGTTTTGTTTGGAAAATCCTCGATCCCAAAAATAGGTAATGTGTAGGTTTTGAAGTCCTTTTAGTTCTTGAGGCAAACTTCGGAAGCGGTTATGATTCAATTCTAACCACTCGAGGCTGTCTAACTGGTTAAAAGAGGAAGGCAGGCTACGGAGACGGTTATCTGGTAAAAATAATTCTTTGAGCTTCGGCATTTGCCCAAAGTTATCAGGAAGCTTACGGATGCGGTTATCGCCCAGGCGTAATACCTTGAGTTGCTGCATTTGGGTGATGGCAGGGGCTACGGCTCGCTCTTTGTTGCCAAAAAAGTAAAAAGTTTCCAATTGTTTGAGCTGAAATACCGCTTCAGGAATATGGCGGAATTTGTTTTTGGCCAAATCCAGGTAGCGAAGGTTTTGTAATTGCTCGAAACCTGCGGGTAATTTTCTAAGCTTGTTTTGGGCTATTTCCAAGCGCTGCAACTTTGTAAGTTTTACAATATTGGCTGGAAGCTCCTTGATTTTGTTTTCGCTCAATACCAGTTTTCTTAGGTTAGTCAATTGATCTATATTGGCGGGTAGCTTGGTGAGCTTTTGCTTGCTTACATTCAATACAGTTACTTTTTCGGGAGATTTGAAGGCTTCCTCAAATGACTCGTACACCTTTTCCTGATCTAATGAAGCAAGTACACCTTGTGCTTGTACTGAATGAGAAAAAGTAACGATGAGTAAAGCAATGATGGGTAAATTCTGAATGAGTTTATTCACGTTGTATGGCAAAATACTTTTGATCTTTTTTCTAAAAATCAAAGCTAGTAAACTTTTTTTGATAAGACCAGAAAATAAAAGGGGAGTAGCCAAAAGCGCAAAAAAGAGAAAGCCAGTAAAATAAAACCATCAGATTTGTAAGACTTATCTGATGGTTGAATTAAATATATAGCAGTTTTCTTACTTCTGAGTCCTGTTGTCAAACAACAGGAAGCGAGCTAATGAGGAGGTTCTCCTGATTGCTGCTATTATAACGATACCGAAACAGCCTACCTTCCCCTATAAAGTGTAAAAGTCGCCACACCATAAGCATTGACCTTGATGGGCATTAAAATCAAAAAAGCCTACCCAGGTTATACATCCAGGCAGGCTTATCACACTTATAGTGGCTTTAATACCAATTATTTTTTGAGAACTCTCAGTTGTCTATGGTATTTTTCACCCGTTACAAGAATCAAATAGGTTCCTTTGCGAAGGTTTTCCAAATTAACTTTCAGAGCAGCATCCGCGCTATTTATTCTCTTTTTCATCTTCAGGTTACCGTTGCTGTCATACACCTTTAAATCAAATTGTCCTTTGGGGATTCCTTTCAGAGAAACGATTTTATCTACCGGGTTAGGGAATGCTCGTAAAGACCTTCTACGTTCGGCCAGTTTTTGAGTGTTTTTTAAGCTTGTACACTCAAAAGGAGGCGTACTACTATTGCTAAAGTAGATGGCATACGCTCCTGATTTTTCTACCAGGATAAAATTCCCTTGTGCGTCGGTGTTTACATAATATACCCCATCTAATCCCTCAAAACCAGTTCCGGTAAGGGTAAGTTGTGGGTTGGGCGATGTAAACGTGTGGGTGGCCGCTGAATTTAAATCGTTCCACCAATCAGGTACCCCATTTGTAGTCAAGACCGATAACTGGTGAAGCCCATTATGGGTGGTTTCATTTTCCCAATTAATCGTGAAATTGTTGAGGTTACTCAAATCAAGGTTCGTTGTCCCAAAAATATGGGCATATTCATACTTGGCTTGCGACAGGGTAGGTAATGGAGTGCTTCGAGGCATGTCAAACACCGCTAACAAATTTCCACAATCTCCTGTGACAGTATCTTGTACCGTAATCACAATATCGGCCATAGCCGTAGCACCCTTTTCGTCAGTTACGGTAAGCGTTACCGTATAGGCTTGCGCACTTTGGAACGTATGTGTAGCTTGTACTCCCGTAGCAGTATTACTGTCTCCAAAGTTCCAACTGTAAGTAAGCGCATCTCCATCAGGGTCGCTAGACTGGCTGGCATCAAACTGAACCGTAAGGGGAGTAAATCCGCTGGTTTTGTCCGTAGTAATATTCGCTACTGGTACTTGGTTTTGTCCATCCCCACTTACTGTAATTACTACACTTACTGTGTTGCTTCCACCTTTATTATCCGCTACCAACAAAGATACATTGTAACTTCCTGGTTGGGTAAAGGTATGACTAGGGCTCACTGCGTTAGAAGTACCACCACCGCCAAAATTCCAAGTATAAGTGAGCGGGTCGCCATCAGGATCGCTGGATTGGCTGGCATCAAACTGAACCGTAAGAGGAGCAGGGCCACTGGTTTTATCCGTAGCAATGTTAGCCACAGGCGCGTTATTTCCTGGGCCACCTCCGCTACAACCATTCGGTATTTCGGCAGCCAAGTGAGGTTGTAGTATATTATACTTCCAGCTCACAATGGTAGACCAATTATCATCTAATAAACCTCCAGTATCTCCTGAATTTGGGTTCCAAGACCAGAAAGTCCAAGAGTATCTATCTCCGCCAAAAGCCATGATATTTTCAAACCATACTCTTTCTACCCCAGTAGATTGTTTGGCGCCAAATTCACCCATAAATAATGGTGAAACGCCTTGTTGGTACAAGTAGTCAAACTTCTCGTTCCAAATGCCAGGCATATTATTCGGGAAGCTAGGATCAGAGAAATGAGGTTGTTCAAATACACTTGGCCCATATTCGTGGAAGGAGTACACCAATTTTTCTGGTTTGCTCAATACCACTGGATAATCACCCGCGGCGGCCAGGTTTCCTCCCCACCAATAAGTCTCGCCGTTTACTTTCTCAATGCCTTCTACAAAAATCAATACTTTTGGATTGGCAGCTAAGATGGCATTTCCACAACGTTCTGCTGCTTTGTTCCAGTCGGTAGCAGGGTTTGAGTTGCCCCAAGTAGCTGGCCCGTGTGGTTCATTGTTGATATCCATACCAATTACTGCATCCTTATCTTTGTAACGATTGGCCAAAAATACCCAGTCTTCGATCCACTTTTGCTCCGATACGGCAGCGGTGTACCAAAGTGCCTCGTTTAAATAACCGTCTGGTTCACGTGAGTGATTGTCTAAAATTATTTTTAGATTCAGTTCCTGACAGTATTCAACGAACAAATCCAGTAATTCCAAAGGCGTTTGCTTGGTAGAAGGTTCCGCATTCATAGGAGATGCGCCAGTGTAAGGGTCGCTTCCGTGTGGATTGATGCTGATAGTGGCATCAGATTTTAAGATAGCATTGCTCCAGGGCACTCGCAAACAGTTGAAGCCCAAATCTTTGATTTGAACCAGCATACTTTTCATGTCTCGAGTCCATAAGCCATGCGGCATCATCAGCGCAGTCTCAAAGCCAAACCAGTTTACCCCAGTTAAACGCACTTTTTTTCCTTTTGAATCATACAGCGCATTGCCAACTGCCTTGAGATAATTGCCTCCGCTACAGTCACTTGTATCACTAACAGTAATGGTCTGGGTAGCATTGTCTGTTTTACCAGCCTTATTGGTTACGGTGAGCGTAACAACATAGCTACCAGGTGTAGTAAACGTATGGCTCACTTGTACTCCAGTAGCAGTAGCACTGTCGCCAAAATTCCATTGATAAGTCAAAGAATCGTTGGAAGGACTACTGGAAGCCGAAGCATCGAAGTTTACGATCAAAGGAGCCAATCCGCTATTTTTGTCTGCGGTAAAAGAAGCTGAAGGTGTATTATCAAATTCCTTCGCCTCAATATTTTGGCTGATTTGAGCGCTTAATCCACTTGGAGTAGTTACCGTTAATGTAACGGCATAATTGCCCACTATACTAAAAGTATGGCTGGCCTGTACTCCAGTAGCAGTGTTACCATCGCCAAAGTCCCACTGATAAGTGAGCGAATCACCCGCAGGGCTGCTGGAAGTTGCAGCATCAAAATTCACCAATAGAGGGGCAAAGCCACTGGTTTTATCCGCAGTGAATGCCGCAATAGGTGTTTTGTCTTTTACCTCAATATTTTGGCTTATTTGGGCGCTTAATCCACCAGGATTAGCCACAGTAAGGGTTACGACATAATTCCCAGGAGTAGTAAACGTGTGACTGGCTTGAACCCCGGTAGCAGTGGTGTTATCCCCAAAGTTCCATTGATAAGTAAGCGCTCCATTGTCAGGGTCACTAGACTGAGAGGCGTCAAAATCTACTACGAAAGGCGCAAAACCGCTATTACTACTGACCGTAAAAGCTGCAGTAGGTAATCCACCGCCTTGTGGCTCCTGACCAGCAATCAACTGTCCATTGTCATAAACAGGTACTCTATTGTTACGGGTAAGGCTATTCCCAGCTTGGAACGACCAGTCGTTGTCAGGATTCCAGGCGCTTGCATTGGCATTGTGGGGGAGGGCAATACGTACCTGTACTTCTCTTCTACTTTCCGAAATACCACCTGGGTAAGTATTTTCTCCCTGAAAACTCACCTCGACATAGTAAATATGGTTGGCTTCATCCCAAGGCATCAACGGACCAATAGTCCCTGCACCTCTGCCACCTACAGTATAATCGCTCAAGCTATAACCCGCGGCAAATCCTTCACTTAAGTCTACAAAATAGCGTACTGATAAGTTATTGCCTACTCTGGCGGGCCAAGCCGAATGGTTGTATACCCAGATGGCTGGTTCAATGAAGGTGCCTCCACTGGCATTTACCTTACTTTCTACAAAGAATTCATCTTTGGGAGTCTCAGGTGTTGGAAAACCAGCGAGTTGTGTTCCACCAAAATCATCTACCATACGCGCCAAAATACCTGTAAAGCAAGCATTGTAGTCACAAGCGATTTCATTGGCGATAAAGTCACCTCGATCATCTACGTAACTGTCACTGTTATCAGGCCCTCCTACCAAAGCACCATAAATGATGTGGCGATTATTGCCTTGATCATCTCCACCAGTACGCAAGTTATTGGTCCAGGTGCCATGGGCAGTTCTATGGTGAGGGTTGAGGGGTGGGTTGTTGCCAAATCCTACTACATAACTACGGTTTTGTGGGTTATCCCCCAAAATGTAATTTACCTGGCTGACCGCGAAATTATAATATTTCTGTTTTTTTGCTGGGTTTTGAACCACATCGCTGTAGATAAAAGCCAACAAAGAAGTATTTGCGGTATGACGAAGTGAGCCCCATTGGGTAAGCCAGGCTAATCCTCCAGGAGAATACGTAAATTGATTTGGATTGGTCCAATAGTCTAAATGACGTTCAGCATCGGTGATGTATTCTTGTTCGCCAGTGATCTGAGCCATCAATACATAACAACCAAAACTCTTATCATCCCAAGCCAATCCCCATTTGTAAGCTTTTACATCGGTTCCGGTCTCTTTGTTGAGTAATGGATATTCTTGTCTTGCTTTGGTTAGATAACTTGCATTACCCGTAGCCTTGTACATCCAAATGGCTCCCCATACCAATTCATCTTGGTAGCCACTCCAGGAACGATAAAAGGCCGCAGCATCGGTAATGGCATCCGAATACTTACCTCGATAAGTATCGGCAAATTCATAAAGTTGGGTGGCGTGTTGTAGTAGCTTAGCACTGTAAGTCGGATCGTCATCGGCAAATACCATACTCATAGCCGCCAAAGCTGCCGCAGTCTCTGCGGCCAGGTCGGTACCTGGATTAGCCGCATCAATTTTGTAAGAAGGGCGCGCCATAGGCATTACCTCGGCGGCTCCCCACCAGGCATGGTCTGCACTTCCGTTACCTACTTGCCCCCAAAATTCGTTAGGACCCGTGTGGCATTTCATAAAATAATCGGCTACCCATCTTAAATTGTTTTTAATTTCATCCAGTTGGTTAGCCTTCACAAAGCCATTTTTGTACTCTAAAACTCCCCAAGATAAAGCCGTGGCTGAAAAAGCCATTGGGAATCCAAACTTTACGTGGTCTCCGGCATCGTACCATCCACCAGTCAAATCGTGCCCTACGTCACTTCCGTCGTCTACACCCGAGTCTCCTCGCCAATTGACACGATTATTGGCGGGAAGCTTCCCTGAGCGTTGAGCTTCATAAAAAAAAATCGATTTCTGTAATACTTCTCCGTAGTTGTACTGCCCAAAGCTTTGCTGGAAATAGGCCAGGAACAGCAGGAGAAATAACCAGGAATTACGGTTAGGTAATCTCATACAAATGTTATGTAAAGGGTTAATTAAATAAGTGGATCCACCGTTACATATGTTGGCAATACTACAAAATCTCGGAGAATTAACTTCTGGGCTGTTCAGGGGCTTGTTGTAAGGATATTTGTTTTTGGAGAAGGGTTTTTTGTTCAGTATAGCCTAATAATGAAGGAGTTGAAGAGAGAATAAGTAGGTATATGGTTGATATATAGGTATTTAATGATGGAAAACTTGTGTTTTTTCAAGTTTTTTTGGAAGATAAGCGATTTGGATATAAAAAAAAGTGAACAGTTTTTTTGTAAGAGTTTGATTATCAAAAGTTTAATGAGTAAACATGGGTTTGAAACAGGTTTACAGCAATGCTCAATTTCGAGTATAGTTTTTTTGTTCAACTAAAAAACAAGATTCAGCTAAATCACAAGTGCTGATATTCAGTGAGTTACGTGGAAAAGGTTTATAAATATTGAAAACATTCATAGGAATTGTATTTTTTAAAAAACAATAGTAGATAATTCAGTTCCAATCAATTAGCTCTTTAAAATTTTTTTGCAATCACCTTTAAAAAACAAGCCACCATAATTATCTTTTTATTAGCTCTAAATCAGGCCAACAGGACAGGGGCAAATACTTATTTTACAAGGGGTAATTTTTACAAATCAGTTAGATTTGGTTGAAAACAGTAGGAAAGTTCATTGGGGCTTTCTTGTTAAAATAAAGTATAAAACCCGATTAATCACATATTTAGAGACTATTGTATGTGTTAGCAAAGTGTATGTTGTTACTTTTATCTTAATTTTGAAAGTAAATCACTCGTGTACTAAAAATTATAAAATAGCACGAAAATAAAATATCATTCATCCTGCTAGGCCTTTAAATGAGATGCTTTTGAGAAGGAATATCTAATATAAAGAATGATTAAATTTTGTGAAATGAGCTTTTTATGGAGGGGATATAAACCATCTCCAACAAAGGAAATGACCTTAATATCGGTTATATCTGGGGTAGCGTTTTTCAGAATATCTTTACTCTTGAAGTAGATTTAAAAGCAACTATATTTTATTTATTTGAATTTTACATTTTAAATAAATAGTGGGATTAAATTTTATAGAATATTGTTTTGAAATTAGTCAAGCCTGATTCATTGGCGATTACTTCAAAAAATACGAAGAGATATAGCTGCTAGGGAATGCGATCACTGAGGAGGAAGGGAGTTTATTGGTGCAGTAAGTATCAGAGTAGATTATACTTTTCTATGCAACAAACCACTTAGATAATTTGTTCATCGTTGTAAATTATAAAATTTTAATGTTCTAATTAGTATAAGTGATTATGACTCATTATTTAAGTAATTGTAGTAACAAAGCCATTTATAATAAATAAACTTACACTTTCTAATACATTGATAGAGTTGTGATTGCTGAAAGCGGAAGTTTGGATGAAAAAATTGCTGAGAATTGATGCAGATAATTTTGCAGTGATGGTTGACAGTATTTACTGTTTTTGGGTATATCGGCAAAAGAAGAAAAGCGCCTTTGAAGCGCTTCTCTCTAAAATAGATACTTAAAATTGTAAGTCAATTAATTATATACTTTATCGCACAACAGGAATTGAGCTAATGAGGGTCATCTCGCTATTGCTGTTATTGTAACGATACTGAAACAGGCCATCTTCCCCAATGAGTAGCAAAAGCCCGTTTAATGGAATTACATCATAAGCATTGATATTGGTAAATTGCTTGATTTGCTTAAGGTTCAGCGGATCGCTGTTGTCTAGTACCTTTAATCCGGCAGAGCCGTCGCACACAAACAGCAAATTACCATCTACTCCCAAACCATAAGGACTTTCCATAGTGTAAGAGTTCATCAACTTTAGATTTCTGATATCTGAAATATCGATTACATCTAGTTGATTACTAGCCCCTCCACATTCGCCACCTCCCCGCAAGGTAACATAGGCATATTTGCCTTGAGCTACTACAGGGTCACAACGGCGTACATGTTGCAAACGATCCAAATACTCAGGGTTGGCAGGTTGGCTAATGTCAAAGGCATATACTCCAGTAGTAGAGCCAATCAATAACTTATCCTGAAAGGGAAAAATGGTTTCCACTCCCCAATCTAACTGGATGCGTCGCCCTGGTTGAGGCGTTGTAGGGGTGCTGATGTCAAACACCGAAAGGTCTTCGTTGCCTACGGTATATAAGTAATTATTGACAACTGTAAACCTGGCCAGCGAGCCTCCTTGCCCATTTTGTGCATTGCCAGGAGCCGCATCTCCTTGTCCAGCATCGCAGCTACTGAGCAAATAAACTGCCCAGCAAAAGACAAAAGCAATATTGATGTATTTGAGGGATTGTATAATTCGTTTCATTGATTTAAAAGTTTTGAAGTGTTCACTTATTTATTTTCCCATCCGGCAAAAATGGTGTTGTCTTTTTCCATCGGTACCTGGTACCCGTCAGGAGAAATGGCCCAGTTGTCAGGGAAAACCCGTTCATTGCGATGAGTAACCTTGAGTTGGTTGAGGTTGGCAATATTGATGGATACCAAATCTACCCCATTGTCGGCGTATAAAATATTGTCTTTAATGGCCAGATCAATATTCCCTGGGATATTGATGAAACCAATATTTTTGGGAGATTTTGGATCGGCATTGTTGATAATATGAATGCCTTTGTACTTTTCGTTGATGTACAAATACTGTCCAAAAACATAGATTTTACCCGGCTGTACCAAGTCTTGAGCGGTACTGAGCTTGATGGCTTGGTTCATTTCGGTTCGGGATAAATAGGTAGCACGGTAGCCAGAGTTTTCTGCGGGATCTACTGGACCTCGGTAAAATAACAGGGCAGAACTTCCCATAAAAATGAGAAAAAGCGAGAGATGGAGTAGTAATTTTTTTTTCATTTTGGATGTGTTTATAAAGTTTGATGTATTGATTATGATAGAAGCCGTGATGACTTCCTGGTGTTTATTTAGCCAATACGTGAGTTTAGAGGGGTTTATGACAGCTGGCTTGGTGTGCTTGAAAAGTTTTAGTTAGTAGTTGGGAGTGGGTAGCTTACTAAGTGAAAAATGAAAAGTGAGCGCGAAGCGAAGAGTGGAACAGGGATCAAGGAGCAAGAGTGGCGCGAAGCGGATATAATTGATCAATTCATAATTCATAATTGACTATCATATTTGCAAAATCGATAGTTGTTCCCGCTGCGCATTGCGAAACCATTTAACCATAATCCGAAGGCGAAACACGCTGTCCTGAACGTAGCCGAAGGAACTAACAATGTAGCAATGCAACAATAGAACAATGTAACAAAAAATTAAGGATTCAGCCATTGACTAGCTTCCTGATAGGTTTCGAAGGATTCGATGGTGAGATTATGGGCTTTAATTTCCTCCAACATTTGATCTATAGAAAGCTGGGCGTGGGCGTTTTTACTGATGACCAAGGCGATGTATTTTACATTACCCAATAGTTGGGGTTTGATTTGTTGGTTAAACCAGGTCTGGGTTTCTGGTAAAATAGGAAAGTTTAAATTTAAGGCATTCAGCAGGAGTTTGAATGGTTGGTAAGCCTTTACTAAGGCTGCAAAGTCGTGAAATTCATTCGTTAAAGTAGCGGACTCAATATTTTCGCTCTGGGCATTCCAAACCTGAGTGAGGGTTTCGGTACGTTGTTGATAACAAATAATTTGAGCAGGAGTAGTCCGGCAATCCAGGGTTTTACCGATCAGCCATTGACTGGCCTCGTTCATTTGGTCAAATAACTTAATCTTTTCTTTTTCCTCTGTTAAGTCATTTTCTTCTAAGGTTTGTTCCAGGGCATATTGGGCCAGTGGACTTTCACTTTTGACTATCGCAATCCGAGTCTCAGTTTTTTGGTTAAACTTTGATAAGATATGCTCGCTGTGCCACTGTTGTAGTGTGGGAGAAACAGGATATTGAAAATTACGGGCGTCTATCAACAGTTGATCGTATTGATCAGCAATCGGAAAAAGCGCTTCTACAACCTTGAGGTATTCTTGTTTGTAGATTTCATCGGTGAGGTCATCACTGGTTTCGTTCCATACCTCTACCAAAAGTGCTTCACTGGCAAACAAAATAAAGGTTTGGTAGGGACTCCGATAAACTTCTCTCATAAGGTTTTTATACAGATTTGCTTGCTTTCTCTTTCTTTCCGGCGATCAACAAGGTACCCATCAAGGCGACCATCAACAAAACAGCGATTACTTCAAATACCAATACATACTGGGTCATAAGTTGAATGCCTAATCCTTGAATGGTAGATTGTTTGATAACAGCTTGGTTTTGAGTAGCATTTTTTATCCAACCTATTTCCGATACATTGGCTTTTTGGATGGCATACACAAAAATAGCCAAGAGTCCTACACCTACTGCGATGCCCAAACTTGCATTGCGCATATTGGTCTTGGGTTGCATATCAGGTTTGGTCGTGGCTTCAAACGGATTGCTAAAGCGAATGCTCAGGTTTTGCGGGGGGCGATTGGTAAGCATAATTCCAAAAAGCATCAATACCAGTACTCCACCTACATAAATGATGATTTGAGTAATGGCCAAAAAGTCGGCTCCGGCAAATACATACAAAGCCGCAATCCCCAGCAAAACAAGCAGTAAAGCAAAGGCAGCATACAACACTTTGCGGGTACCTATCAATACCAGCGTAGAGAGGCCAACCAAGGTTACAAAACTGAAAAATATAATCTCAAATAACATATGCTTTATCTGTTAGTCAATGGTTTATGATTCGTCCTCACTATCAGGCTTATTTTTTTTAATAATTGGCCTTACCCTTTTGGGTTTTGCTTCGCTGGTGGGTTTTTGCTCTGTCTCGCCTTGCTCCGTACCAGGCTTTTTGATGACAGGTCTTGCCCTTTTAGGCTTCGCTTCGCTGGTAGGTTCTTGACCTGTTTCGCCTTGCTCCGTGCCAGGCTTTTTAATGACTGGTCTCACCCTTTTAGGCTTGGCTTCGCTGGTAGGTTTTTGTTCTGTCTCGACTTGCTCCGTGCTTGGCTTTTTGATGACAGGTCTTGCCCTTTTAGGCTTCGCTTCGCTGGTAGGTTTTTGTTCTGTCTCGCCTTGCTCCGTGCTTGGCTTTTTGATGACAGGTCTTGCCCTTTTAGGCTTCGCTTTGCTGGTAGGTTCTTGACCTGTTTCGCCTTGCTCAGTACTAGGCTTTTTGATAACTGGTCTCACCCTTTTAGGCTTGGCTTCGCTCGTAGGTTTTTGCTCTGTGTCACCCTGCTCAGTATTGGTTTTTTTAATAACTGGCCTCGCTCTTTTGGGCTTCGCTTCGCTCGTAGGTTTTTGCTCTGTGTTACCCTGCTCAGTATTGGTTTTTTTAATAACTGGCCTTGCTCTTTTGGGCTTTGCTGAGCTTTCTTGTACAGGCTGATCCGTATTTTCTGCTGCTGTCTCAGGTTTTTTCTTAATGACTGGACGCTTTACTTTAGGTCTGGGTTTAGCCTCCGCATTTGTGTCACTTGCAGTCTCTGCTGTCTCGGTTTTTGGTTTTATTTTAGGCTTCATACGAGGCTTAAAACCTGTTTTGGGCTTGGCTTCGGGAGTTGCTTCAGCATCATTGGTTTGAGTAGTAGCAGGACGCTTAGCCGCTGGTCTTTTTATCGCAGGTTTAGCCTTTTTAGAAGCAGCCATTTGTTTTTTGGTCGCTTCTTTTTCTTTCATGTACTGCTCAAACAAATCTTTCTTTTCCTGGGCTTGCTCGGGGGTGAGATTTGAGAAATGATAAATCATATCTGTAATATCTACCTCGCTATAGTCATAGGCTTTAGTCATTGTGAGGCACTCAGTGGGGCATACTGTAGTACATAAGCCACAGTAGCAGCATTTGGCCATATCTATATCAAAGGTAGCCGCATACAAGCGAATAGGAGAACCATCAGAAGCAGTACCTATTTGGCCAGTAGCTCGTATAGGTTCTATATCAATGCAGTTTACCGGACATATTTTCGCACATTTATCACACACAATACAATCGTCCATCTCGTTGTGCAAACGATAGCGCCCATTGTCGGGTACTGGGATGGCCTCGTATGGATATTGGGTGGTAGTAATCCCGGTTTGGGTTTCAAAATAAGCTGGAGTAGCAATAGATACCGTAGGCTTACGTCGTTTACGGGCCTGGATCACGTGCTTGATAGAGAGTTTAAGCCCTATCAAAGAGGATCGTACTCCTTCTCTTATATTTCCAAAATAACTGCTATTGGCTCCTTTTTTCTTCATTCAATTCGTTAATTTTTTTGCAAATTCATCAGGTCTACCTCAGCGGCAATGTAGCCAAATGCTGACCAATTGTTGGTTTGCAATACTTTTTCAAAAACTTCTTTAGCCTTGGCTTTGTTTGCATTGTACAAATACCAATTACCTACCCCGTATCCTTGGGTGGCCAGTTTAATTTGCTGATCGCGAATGTTTTCCCCCTCAGCTTCCAACAAAGTTTCGGGTTGAACAGTGCCTTGGTACATCATCAATCTTTTGTGATAAGCATCACTCTCGATCAACTTCATCGTGGGTTTAATGGGCTCCAAAACTGTAAGGGCTTTTTCCTTTTCCCCTTTGCGGCGATAAGCCATATACAACCAATCGCTGGTGCTGCACTTCGTATCATCGTTGTCCGAAAATTTCATACATTCCAAATATGCTTCGATGGCCTGATCATATTGCCCTTTGAGGTAATGTGCCAGTCCCAAATGATACCAAATATTGAATTGAGTAGTGGTAAGTGGTTGATTGAGCTTATTAGGCATACCATCAGGCTCTATGCTTACCTTGGTACCTTTGGCCAGTTCGGCTGCTTTGGTAAAATCGGCAATGGCCTCGTCAAATTTGCGTACCGAAATATAACGATGACCTCGGTGGCGATAGAGCTTATAAGATTTTGGGAATTTTTCTAATGCTTCGGTATATACTTTAAAAGCATCTTCAAATTGATAATTGTAAGCAAGGTGGCGTCCGTACCAAATGGCATTGGCTTCAGTGGGATTCTCTTCGTAGCGCTTTTGCAACACCTGGATGCTATCGGCTAATCTTTGGGCCAGCTTTGCGGGCATTTTTGGTTTACTCAATGCTTTCCCCAACAGCGATTTTATAATAGATGGTTTAGTATGGATTGTAGCGTCGTTCGTTTTTGCCAATGTGGAGTCCTTGGCCAAGGTATCAGCATTTGGTGTATCGCTTTGCGCTGACTTGTTCTGACAACTCGAAATAATGAGTGAAAGACAGGCAAGTAGTGTAAAAAATAGTTTGATTTTTTTCTGTTGCATTTTCCTGGGGTTAGTCGTTGAAGTTATCTTTACTTTTAGAATGTTCGTGAGAATGATAGATTTTGCTCGATAACAAAGAGATTTTCCCCGACAAGTCGGGATTTAAGAATTTGAAACATAGTTGCAAATCCCGATGCATCGGGACAGCGCTATGGTGATAACCGAGTCTACAGCTTTGCTGTGACGAGCTCTGCTTTTAGCTAAAAAAACTCGAAGTTAGGGGCAACTAAGCTTCATTCGTAATTCATCAATAAAGGTATAGATAACTTCTCACAGTAAGATATGCAAAAAAAACTTAAACCTTAAAAGGAAAAAGGAAGTGAAAGCTATTTCTTATCATTTTTTGTGCAATTCCCTCAAAAAAATAATATTTCACCTTGTCAAAGAACAAAGCCGTTAAAAATCAATAAATTTGATCAAAAAAAGTAGATAACATATGCAAAATACGACGACCACGATTACTTCAAAATTGCCTAAAGTGGGCGTAACGATTTTTTCGGTCATGTCGGCACTTGCCAACAAACACCAAGCAGTGAATTTGTCGCAAGGTTTTCCTGATTTTGAGTGCCACCCAGAACTGATTCGCCTGACGCATCAGTATATGCAACAAGGACTCAATCAATATGCTCCTTCATCGGGTATTTTACCTTTGCGGGAAAAAATCGCAGACAAAATTCAAAAAACTTATGGATGTACGGTCAATCCAGTCGATGAAGTTACTGTAACTTCGGGAGCTACTGAGGCACTTTTTGCGGCTATTAGTGCAGTAGTAAGCAAAGGAGATGAAGTAATCATTTTTGAACCTGCCTATGATTCTTATATTCCAGCCATTGAATTAAATGGAGGTATTCCAGTACCCATTGCGCTAGAAGCCGATACCTACCAAATAGATTGGCAAAAAGTACAACAAGCCATCAACTCGAACACCAAACTGATCATTATCAATACTCCGCATAATCCTTCAGGCGCAGTATTAAAAGCTGAGGATATGCAAGCGTTGGAAGCCATTGTGGCTGCACAGGATATTTATTTGATCAGCGACGAAGTATACGAGCATATTATATTTGACAACATTGCCCACGAAAGTGTACTAAAGTATCCCACGCTCAAAGAAAAAGCATTTTCCATTTCTTCTTTTGGCAAAACTTTCCATAATACCGGATGGAAGATGGGGTATGCAGTAGCCCCTCCGGCTTTAACTGTTGAGTTTCGTAAAATACATCAATATCTTACCTTTTCGGTATTTACCCCGGCACAATTTGCCTTGGCTGATTTTCTAGAACAAGAACACCATTATTTAGAGCTGCCTCAGTTTTATCAGGAGAGACGTGATCGTTTTCGCGAAATGATGCAAGCAACTGATTTTCGTTTGTTGCCTTGTGAAGGTACTTATTTTCAATTGGCATCCTATGGACATTTGAGCCAAGAAAACGACGTGGAATATGCCCAACGCATTACCCAAGAAATAGGGGTGGCTACTATTCCTACTTCGGTGTTTTACAGCGACAAGATAGACCGGAAAGTGGTACGTTTTTGTTTTGCAAAAAAATACGAAACGATGGAACAAGCAGTAGATCGCCTGATAAAAAAATCCGAATTATTAAAAAGTTCTGTTTGATTAAAAGATCGAACTTATCATATTTAAGAAAGTGGTGAACAGGTATACATTGATTCACCACCCACTATTGAACATTTATCATAGAAGTCAAGACGACTTCTTATCATTAAAAAAACACTATGAAGAAAATTGTAACAATATTGTGTATTTGCCTAAGTGCGTGGAGTTATGGCCAGCGCAAAGATGGTATAAAAAGAAGCGAAAACGGCCGCCATATTGAGTTTTACGAGGCCTGGTTTATGCCAGGAGGGGGGTATAACTTTTTCTTTCCAGCAGCCTCGGATAGCCTGGGCCAGTTTAGTGGGTTTTCACCCGAATTCATCATTTATAATTCCATCAATCAAAACGATAATCGAGGGCCAAGTCATGTAAAACTAGCCGCCTCGATTAGTATTTTGCAAAGCGACAAAGAGGGGATTCAAAATATGCTCAAATATGGTTTGGCGCTCAATCTATCAATTGAACGAAACCCGCGGCGTAATTTCCTAATTCCTTACTTTGGATTAGAGTTTGGCGGGCTTACCCATAACAATTTCAATACCCTGCAATTTACTCCAGTAGGAGGGGTGTTCTTGTTTTACAATCACCATGTGGTTGTCAGTGCCTTGGGCGGGTATGTGTATCCATTAAATGGTTTTGAAACTTTAAGTGGCGCCTTTGCAAACGCCACGATCAATTTTACATTATGGTAATTTCAGTGATTCAATCGGATTTGCATTGGCAAAATCCAGCGGCCAACCGGGCCATGTTTGAGGAAAAAATCTGGCAAATCGACGAACCTACCGATTTGATTGTGCTTCCCGAAATGTTTACCACTGGGTTTAGTATGGAAGCTCAAAAACTAGCCGAAGGAATGAACCTGGCTACACAACGCTGGATGCAACAAATGGCGGCACAAACCAAGGCCGTGATTGTAGGAAGCTTTATTTGTGTAGAAAATGGACAATATTATAATCGTTTGTTGTGGGTAGAGCCAGATGGTACTTTTGATTATTACGACAAGCGACACCTGTTTCGGATGGCCAAAGAGCACCATCATTATACCGCGGGCGAACGAATGGTGGTCAAAGAATGGCGAGGCTGGAAAATATTACCCTTGATTTGTTATGATTTGCGTTTTCCGGTGTGGAGCCGTAACGTAGATCAAGCCTATGATCTGGCCATTTATATTGCCAACTGGCCTGAGGTAAGACGGGCGCCCTGGAGTACTTTGCTAAAAGCACGGGCCATTGAAAATTTGAGTTATGTAGTAGGTGTCAATCGAGTGGGGAAAGATGGCAATGACATTCCTTATTCGGGCGATTCGGCCATCATTGATTTTAAAGGAGAAGCCTTGTTTGAAAATGCGCATGAAGAAATCATTCATACTGCTAAATTAGATAAAGTTGCCCTGGAACGTTTCAGAGCCAAGTTTCCTGCGCATTTAGATGCCGATCGGTTTGAAATAGTACCAGAAAACATTGTAGAACGGACAGAAATGTAAATTATTTTGCAATTGAAGAGAGAATTGTGTTGTAAGAAAAATAAATATCTTGGGGTTTGCTATATTAAGTGAACCCAATAATTTTGTAACCACATTAACATTAAACATAAGCTTTTATGAAAAAACTTCTAGTACTAGCAATAGTAGCGGTTTTGGGAATTAGTTCAGCCAATGCCCAACTCACTCTTGGAATTAAGGGTGGTTTAAATTTCGCTACCTTATCATCATTACCAAACGGTTCTAGCAATGATGGTTCGCGTATCGGTTTAGTTTTGGGTGCTTATTCTCGTATCAAAGTTCCTGTAGTGGGTATTTTTGTTCAGCCTGAGTTGGTATTTGCCCAAAAAGGAGGAAAGATAAGCGGAGGTACAACTGTGATTATCAATAACTTAGATATTCCTATTTTGATCGGTAAAACATTTGGACCAGTACGCCTTGCTTTAGGGCCAGTGTTTGGTTTCCCGGTGACTTCTGAGATTGAGAATTCAGGAGTGACTGTCGATGCTTCTGATAACACCAGTAGTCCTTTGGCTGCTTTACAAATCGGAGTGGGATTGAACTTGCCTGCGGGACTTGGTTTGGACCTACGATACGAACTAGGCTTGACTAAGATATATGATAACAATGGAGCTTTTGCTAACAACGATACAAAAACCAACGCTATTCAGTTTACAGTAAGCTACAAATTGCTGTAAGCCAGTATTTATTGCAAATAATATAACAAAGGCAGGATTTCGTGAGAAACCCTGCCTTTTTCGCTTTAGAAATTGAGCGGGTCCAGATTTTTGAAGTGCCCGTTCATCCGAATGATTTCCTTGGTACGTTCCATCTCCTCCATCAAAGGAATCGACTTGCTGAGATGTTCCAGCAAATACACCTGCCGCTCCCGCTCGCTGGTAATCAGCAATAACTCATACTGTTGATCCAACGAAAGGCCTATTTTGTGTGCTAACTGGTACGAAAACATCTTAAAGCTTTTTACCGAGATAGATACATTCACTTTTAAGATATCATACAACTTTTTCAGTTGGTTGATCAATTCCAGCGTGATTTCTTCTGGGGCAATTTCTTCATTCACAATTGTTTCTACAGTACCACCTGCATACAATTTTCCAGGCGCTTCTTTTTCAAAATCAATCATTTTGAAGATACTCACGCCTTTAGTTTTAATATCCATTTTGCCATCGTCATAGGTTTTTTCGATGTTCAAGACCTTTACCTCCGTGCCATATTCGGTAATTTTATTGTCGATGAAAGACGGGATGCCAAAGTTGATTTGCTCGTTTACACAATCATGTATCAACTGCTTATAGCGAGGTTCAAAAATATGAAGATTGAGGTCTTCGTTAGGGTATACTACCAAACTTAGAGGAAAAAGCGGAAGAAATTTTTGATCCATTGTTTCTAGATGATTGTCTTGGTAAAACCGAGATATAAGGTTAAAAAAAATATGCCCAGATTCTGGGCATATATTGATGTCAATATTTACAGACTAACCAGTAAACTAACTTTTTTGTTACTGAATTTTTTGCTTCGGGTTATTTTAAAGGAGGTACTTTCTCAATGCGTAACCCCATCGATACCACTTCGGGCAAAGGATCAAGACGCATATAATGCTTAAGCTTAAAAGAAAACTTTCCTGGTTTTTTGAATTGTACATTTTTGAGCGCCAACAACGAGCGGGAATAAATGTCTCCTAAACCATCTCCATAAGGTTTTCCGGTTTTAGGGTTTAACAAATCAAAAGTCTGTAAATCAGAAGAGATTCTCCGGTTTAAGCTATCCGTCATATAATAAGTAACATACATATTGTAAAATGGATAAGACAAAGTATTGCGTACATTGTAATAAAAATTGTAACGGCTTAAGGTATCCTTAATCTCAAAGTTAAACACCAGTACACTGTCTTTGTGCCATTTCATGGATGGAATATCCACGTCTTTTTCAAATACTCTATTGTTGTTGCAAGCACTTAGACTCAAAAGAGCGATGCCTAACACACCCAAAAAGGCTTTTATTGAACAGCGGTGATTGCTCAGCTGTTCACTATTTGTTTCGGCGACTTTTGCGGTTCCTTCTACTGTGCTGTCGGCTTTTATTTTGCTTTTTGCTCTTTCCATTCAATCTTTTTACACTTTCGGAGGGTAAACTCAAATCAACGTTGTATTCTGGTTCAGGAGCTGCTTCTACTTCTTCAAGCGTAACTACCCCACCATCGATAGACTTTAAGTCTTCTGGAAAAATACCTTGTTGGTTAAGTTCCAAAACATTATTTACCTGTTCTACCGTGAGTGGATGCCAAACAGTTTCCCCTTGAAATCCAAACCACATAATTCGCTTAAAAATATCAGTTTTCTGTAACTGCGCCAAACCTTTTTTGGTTTTTAGTGGAGCGCTTAAGCTAGGGATGTGTTCCAAGGCATTCATGTAGGTTTCGAGCTCATAATTGAGGCAGCATTTCAGGCGACCACATTGCCCCGATAACTTGCTGGGGTTTAGCGATAAGTTTTGATAACGAGCAGCTGACGTCGATACACTTTTGAAATCGCTCAGCCAGGTAGAACAGCACAATTCACGACCACAAGAGCCAATACCTCCTAAGCGACCTGCCTCTTGTCGCAGACTGATTTGTTTCATTTCTACCCGGATTTTAAACTCCGAAGCCAACACTTTAATGAGTTCGCGAAAGTCTACCCGTTCATCGGCAGAATAATAAAAAGTAGCTTTGCTATTATCGGCCTGAAACTCTACATCAGAAAGCTTCATTTTAAGCCCTAAATCCTGAATAATTTCGCGGGTACGATAAAGGGTGGGTAAGTTTCGAGCCTGGGTTTGCTCAAATTTATTTAAATCTCGTTCAGTAGCCAGTCTTAGCACGGGGTGAATGTTTTCATCGTCAATCACCTTTCTTTTCATCATTTGGATACGTACCAATTCGCCCTGCAACGATACAAACCCTACATGATACCCATTTTGTACTTCTACTACTACCGAGTCGCCAGTCACCAAGTCCAGACGATCTACATTTCTAAAAAAATCTTTTTTGCCGTTCTTAAAACGGACTTCCATGACATCATAGCGTTCGAGGGTGGGTATATCCATATTACCCAACCAATCGAATACATTCATTTTATTGCAGCCACCAGTACCACAAGCGCCATTGTTTTTACAACCTGCTACGCCCGATTTGGTGCCGCAACCTCCGCCAGAGGCGCAAGCCTTGCATCCCATTATATATAAAGTTTTTAGGTCCTAAATTGATTGAATAAGCATTGAAAAAAAGAATTGGGTAATTATTGCATTGCCCGATGAAAATCGAGATTTACAACTAAATGGTTCAATTGTCCCGCAACGCGCGGTATAGCCATATTACAATTCAATAATTTAACCATACTTATTTGACTCCAACTAAGTTTAGTTGTTTTTAGCCAAACAAGTGTATCAACACCTATTAGTGAATTAAAAAACAATTTAGCAAGAATTCGTAGGAAATGAAAAGCGTGCAATGAAAAATGAAAAATGGCTTGAAGCAGAAAATAGGTAAAAAGCACCTTATTTAGTCTTAATAATGACAGTTTTTACTTATATCAATATACATACTACTGGATATTTTAGTTAAAATTGGCTCTGTTCTTACGATCAATGGCGTAGCCTCCTGGATTTGTGTGCCCACAACTGAAAAAAGTCTAGTGTACGAAGTCATAAATACTATCACAAAGTTACTTTTACCCGGTAATTTACACTCTATAGGTAGGGTATTCAGAATTTTTAAAAAAACTCCCCACGTTTTTGAACCCCTTCAGGGTTTTAAAAATTTACAGAAGCTCAGGTTATTACATCATATAACCTTTTGAGTTCTGTAATAAAAATGGATGTTGTGAAATACCATCAAAAGCCCCTCTTATTCTCCCCAGTTGGGGAGAAACCGTCGTGGATAAGCTACCGCGAGTAATATCTCTCCCCTCGGGCAACCACATTCGATGAACCGACCAACGGGAGCTCAACGAAGTTAATGTGGGGCGAGTCTGAGGAGGGGCTTAACTAGGATACTAACAACATCAATAAAAACATAGGGAAGTTGAAAATCCCGGTTCTACCACATACGCGTCAACCTTAGCTAAGAATATCTAAACAAAACCAAGGTATAAGCCTTTGTTAATGAGAGTTTTATCCTTAAAAACAAGGACTTAAATTTCGCCTTAGTTTATTGGCGTTAAGAAATTTACGCAATGAAGCCGTAAAAATGATCACTGAGTGAGGTACG
>DMXI01000215.1 GCA_003483885.1 Microscillaceae bacterium | reverse complement strand
ATACAATCACGGGGTATTTTTTGCCTGTTTCCATCTTATTAGGGGTAAACATCAACCCATACAAATCCCATTTGTTATCGGCCGATTTTACCTTAAATGGCGCAGGGGCTTTCCAGCCAGTAGCCGTAAGCGCCGAAATATCGGTTTTCTCAAGCGTGATCATCAACTTACCACTGGCACTCCTTACCTCATATACCGGAGGTACATTAGGCTGTGAGTAATTATCAATAAAGTATTTGCCATCAGGCGAAAACCTTACGGTATGATCTCCTTTGCCGGGGGTAAGTAGTTTCAATCCTTTGCCATTGAATCCTACCCGATAAGCATAACGGTAATAAGGGTTGTTGTTGGCTTCTTTGCCACCTGCTACAAAATAGATTTGACGCTTTTTTTCATCCACTCTCAGGATGTATCTCACTACATAAGCCCCAGTGGTAATCTTATTTTTGAGGGCGCCCGTGGTAGCATCATACAAATACAAATGTCCCCAATCACTGCGCTCCGAGTACCAGATTACCTCATTGCTTTTAGACAAATACCGCCAGCAAATATCATCTTGCCCCGACTCAAATTGGGTGGCCACTTTCTCCTCCATTACATCTTTTACTTTGCCAGTGGCAGCATCGGCTATGCGCAAGTTGGCTTGCTTGTGGTCACGGGTGGTAGATACAAACGCCAGGCGCTTGCTATCGTTGCTCCAGGCTACGTCGATGAGCTTACCTCGGCTGGCAATGTCGTCCCATAGGGTGCTTCTTCGGTCATCGGGTTTCATTTTAAACCTAATCACTTTAGGCGTTTTGCTAATGTCTATAATCACCCGATGAATCTTGATAATCTTTTTGTCGCTGGGCAAGGGGTATTTCCAAGACTTCAATTCAGGAGCCCCTACTTTGGTTTTCACCAAATACATATCCTTGATGTGTCTTTGGTCTTGCTGATAGGTGGCTATTTTTTTAGAATCGGGCGACCAACACACAATGGCTCTATTGCTATGTACCCAGCCGGCATTGTCGGTCGCATAGCCAAAATCTTTCGCCCCGTCGGTTGTCAAGGCTTGCTCTTTGCCCGTAGCGTTTTCTTTCATCCACAAGTTCCAATCACGTATAAACACCGTATACTTGCCATCGGGCGATACTGTAGCACGCTTATACTTTGGTCGGGTAATTTTGTCAAACAGCTCTTTTCTGGTATTAAAAGTCGTTTTTTTTCTGCTTGCTGGGTCATACATCTTGTATTTCTTGGTGTTATTGGCCAGGCTTCTATACCATACTTTGCCATCGGCCGACCATTGCGGTCTGATGTAGTTATCCATCAGTTTGCTGCTGTTGCCCCAGAGCCGGGATACCGCCCGTTCATAATCTGCGGTCGTGTATGTCTTGGCGTTTTGTGCGTAGGTCAGGCTACTTACCAGCAAGCACAGAATAGTCAATAATAGTAATCGTTTTTTCATCATATGGGTCTTATTTATACTGTAGGTATGATAACAAATATATAGAGATCGCTTACTTATTCAAAACAGGGCGTTTTAGGAAATGGCTTTTATTCGTGTACACATCCCTAGGTATGATCAAACTACATACAGTATTCGATAGACTTTGAACACCCAAGGATGCACATACTAGTAGAGGCTAAACTTGAGACGATTGTTACATTGAAACACTCATAACCCAAGCTGGCCTGCTAAAACTGCTAAGAACTATGATGATTATATTTTGTAAGGTAACTGGCAAGCCGCAAAGAGAAGTCAACTGCCTTGAGAAAACGGGCCTTTCTTTTTTCAGTAATATTGGTACTGGGAAAAAAGTAATATAAGTATTGGCGACGAATTTCGATGGTATCAGAAACTTTAAAGTTCGCGCCATAATCGCTCAATATTTGCAAAACTTCCTTATGCTCTAAAAAAGGGATTACATGTCCTTTATCAATCGATTTAAAAAGGTAATGTTGATCTACCTGATCTACACCAGTTAATATCTCAGACTTAGTAAAGTTTCGTTTTGCTTTTTTCTTCATATAAAAGCGAAATGTTTGCCTGGGGAGAGTAATTCTTATAGCAATTGCCATAGAGTCATCAGATGGGCTGTATTCAAAGATTTTCACTGGAAACCCCTGTAGGTCTCCTGCAAGGTAATTAGGTTGCCAAAAATATTTTCGTCGAACTAATTTTACCTCAAGGTTTTGCTTCAGGGCAAGCAATAATTTATTCGTTAATTTATTACCATCTAGTAATTGTATCATAAACCAAAAGCCTACAAATAAGGCTATTGTTCCACCCAATCCTTGTAACATGACCACTTGTGACTCATCCATGTTGTTTTATATTTAAGTTAATCACTTATCTACTATTTATCTTAACGAAGAAAACGCTCACAAGATGCTTAAGTCTCACTTGCACCGTTGCAAATTTTTGATCATAGTTTCGCTTATAAAGGGGCAAAGCGATTAGGATTGTTTTATGCAAATGTCGTATATTGAGCATAACCTTTCAGCAATTTTATTATGATCAAATACAATTATGAATACACAAAACTAGGAGATATCACCTACAATTTGTTGCGAAACCCACAGGACATAAAATCGTACCTACTTGAGTTTATTTTAAAGGAGTGGGAGATTGACCGCATTGAAGCCCCTGATCAACCCTGGACAGTCGAATGGATGGATTCTCTAAAGGCATTCACGTTTGCTTTACAGCAAATAGACCTTTCATCGATCAAGTTAAAACCTGACTTAATGGCGTATGAAAAAGACGGAGAGTCTTTTGTAGATGATTTACAGGAGCGGGTAGAAGAGCGCGAAGAATCTTTCTTGCGAGGGTTGTCATTTGAACCATTGCTGGTTAATGGACATAATTTTGAGTTGATGGATGGTTATACACGATATATGCTATTCAACAAGTATCATCAAAAACAGGTCTATGCCTATGTTGGTCATGATCATTAAGTAAAAATGGTCTGGCTTGGTCAAATTAGAAAAGTTGGTGAGGCTGTTTCATTAAAGCACCCAATACTACAGAACCCAAATATCACGGTTGTTCAAGCTGATCTTTCCTTACGTCAAGATGACAAAAATTGCTGTTTTGCTAAGCTTAGGCAGATGAGAAAAGTTGGTGAAAACACTCGATACTACAGAACCCAAATATCGCGGTTGTTCAAACTGATCTTTCCTTACGTCAAGATGACAAAAATTGCTGTTTTGCTAAGATCGCACAAGTTATTCACTCCTCTCCATACTTTAAAGTCACCAAATTTTCCTGATGGGGTTTTACCTCAAACCTTTGGGGCGATAAGCCCGATGATGACCCATTGTAGCAATCAAACACGTAGGTACCAGGTTTTAGGGTAAGTTCTACAAATCCTTCGGCATTGGGTCCTTTCTTGGGGTAAACAAAACCTGAACTCTCGCTATAAGCATAAGGGGCAAACTTTTGATCTTGTTCCTGAGCAATGTTTTGGCCGTTTTTGTTGATAGCTCTCACCTTTACGGTGACCAGGGCCGAGGTTTGCTCAACAGGAGCGTTCACGACGGGAGAGGCAATGGCTTTAGTGGAGGAAGCCTTTTCCTGTGGGTTACAGGCATAGAGCAAGGCTATAGAAGTTATAGCTGCTGTAGATAATAACTTTTTCATGACGGATGCTTTGTGTTTTTTAATTCCCTGTACTCCAGGCAAGCTAGAGTATGATTTCACAAAGTTAACAATTCTTATGACATCCTACTGTTGCAATTTAACAATGATGGTTATATTATCTCGAAGTTCCAGCTTTTAGCATCCATTTATAATCCAATTGATTGATTTTTCCAGGTAACTATTAATAGTTTTATATGGCAAGATAAAACAATGACCCTACCTCAGGTTAAATCATAGGCCAAAGGCTATCTGCTTTCCTGGTAAAGTGCTAAGACTGATCAAAAAAAAGTGTTAAGTGATCTTACCGAACACTTAACACCACTCAATCACTTATATCACACACTGATTACTAACAGGTTACAACAATATCTATCATCACAGGTATTTTAGCACATTTTACCTAACAGCTACTTTGCTTTCCACTGGCTGAAAACTCATCCACATGCCGTTTTTGGGCTGAAGCGAGCCCGAAAACCATTGCGGAGCCTCCGACGAATCTCTCAATTTCCAGTCGAGGCTTTGCAATATCCGAATCAACACAATCTTGATTTCCATATCCGCAAAACGGTCCCCGATGCATTTACGTGGCCCAGCACCAAAAGGGATAAAAGCCTTTAGGTCTTCCTTACTCAGCTTTCCGGGGGCAAATCTTTCGGGTATAAAATCATTGGGCTTATCCCAATAGCGTGGATTACGATGCAGCATATAGGCCGAGAAAAATATATTTGAGCGAGGCGGTAATGTATACCCCGCAATGGTAGCCGTAGCTTTGTTTTGGCGGGTAAGTACCCATACCGGCGAATGCAAACGCATGCTTTCCTGAATGACTTGATGCAGGTAAGCCAACTGGGGCAGTTTTTCCAAGGTAGGCTCCTCCCCTTGCAATACCTGCTCTATTTCTTGTCGTAGCTTGGTCATTGCCTTTGGATGCCGGGCCAATAAGTAGAGCGTCCAGGTAAGGGCGTTGGCTGTGGTTTCGGTGCCCGCAGCAAAAAATACCCGCACCTGGTCAATCAATTCCTGCAAATGCATCAACTCTCCAGTTTCGGGGTCTTTGGCATGCATAAGCAGATCGAGCATGGTATGACCAGGATTCTTCACTTTATCCTCAATAATTTCTTTCATGCCTTCACTGTACACTTTCACCGCATTTTTCAGCTTTTGGTTTGCTGGTGTGGGTACCCACAAAGGAAACGACAATCCACTCATTCGCTTGATAATGTCGTCTACCATGATCTTAAATTTGGCCAACAATATATCCGATTTATTTTTGTCCAGATCGGCACCAAACAAGGCATTGGTAGCGATGTTCATGGCCAATTCATTAAAAATGGCGTGAATGTCTACCACTTCCCTATTGGTTTTTAAATCATTGACCAAACGATTGGCAAAATCCAGCATAAGTCCAAAAAAACCATCAATGCATTTTTTGTGAAATATAGGTGCCATCATTCGGCGATCTCTTTTCCAGATATCACCATCCGAAAACGCCAATCCGTGCCCTAAGACCATTTTAGTAGCCTTGAAAAAAGGTCCGTCTTTTAGGTAATTTTGACTGTCTTTGACAAGTACTTGATGCACGGCTTCTGGAGTTGTGAGGTAATAACAGGGCAAATGAGCCAGACGAAACTTTACCACGGGGGATTCTAATTGTTCCATCCTGGCCAGCAGTTGATCGGGGGTATTCTTAAAAGCCAATACTTGTCCTAGTGGATGGTTGCTTTTAAATGTGGGTATTTGGGTGGTTGTTATTGGGTGGTTCATAGGTTCTATAGTTTTACTAATTCTTACGCAAAACCAAGAAGAGCAAACGCCTTACCCTCCAAATTCCTGAATGAACCTGCGGATAGTATGCCTGAACCTGTACCTCAATGTCGTTTAGTTAGTGAAAAAATGTTGATTAACGAACACTGATCAACTGTAAGAAGGAGACTGGTGCCCAATGCTGTTTCCTTAACAGCTCTTCGAGTCCCTTGTCGTGTCGAAGAAGTCTCCTCCTGCTTAAAGTCCCGATTCCATCAGGGAGAGCAGGAGCCGACAACGTTCGGGGAACGTTGGGCGAGCTTGCGGGACGCTGGTCTGCTACGCGAGTAACAAAATACCCTTAGGGAAACAGCATTGGGCTGACGCCAACTCAGACGCTTGTTTCCTTCATTATTGGGAGTTCCCCCGATACATCGCATACGCGTCAACCTAATATTAAATACACTTGAATAAACTCAGGCTTTAATCAACTGATTTTAAGTATTTTAACTTAGATAACAGTGTCTTGATTTCCGCCTTATTTTGTTGGCGTTAAGAAATTTGAGTAATGAAGCCGTAAAAATGATCACTGAACGAGGAACGAGTGAATGTTTGAGCATTT
>DMXI01000119.1 GCA_003483885.1 Microscillaceae bacterium | reverse complement strand
TAATTCTTGATATCGTATTTTGTTTCTTTTTTTCAAAGCTTCCAACACTTCGTCCCGCCATTTTTGAACATTGATTTGTTGCGGGTCTATTTCAAATTGCCTGACTAATTCTTCTAACTTTTTTCTTTTATAAAAAGGGACTTCAGCCACTTGTTGTACCAGCGACTGAATTGCGAGTTTTTCTTCGGCGCTGAGCGCTTCTCCGCCATTGGCCTCCAGGTTTTTTTGCTGCAAACCACTTTTGAGTTGAGGATTGTCAATAATTACTCTTGGTAAACTAAAATAAAAAGTAGTGCCTTGTCCCAGTTTAGAGCTCACTTTGATTTGGCTACCGTGAGCTTCCATGGCTATTTTACAAAACGTAAGCCCCAAACCAGTAGAACCTGTATTGGCAAAGTCACGAGCGTTTCCAGCTTGATTAAAAGCTTCAAAAATGTTCTCAAAATCGTTGGGATCAATCCCTTGCCCGGTATCTGCCACTTTTATATTGACTGTATCGTCGTTCTCTTCGCTAATAATAGAGATACTGCCCCCAATAGGCGTATATTTGATGGCATTCGTCAATAAATTTTCAAATACCCGCTCCAGATATACCGCGTCAAACTTGCCATATAATTCTTTCGAGATCTGGTTGTGAACCTGAATGCTCTTTTCCTCTACAAATGGCTGAAGGTAATTGATGGCCTCTTGAGCAATTTTATGAAAATTGTGCTGGGCCTTGCTGAGTGTGAGGTTTGAAGTGGCGTACTTTTGTACCTCTAGCATATCGTTGGTGTAGGCTTTGATACGACGCGCCGAACGATGAATATCTTTGATTTGCTTGCGAACTTGTGGGTTTTCTACCTTCTGTACCTCGCTATCACTACTATAAGCAAAAATTACATTGAGAGGGTTCTTTAAATCGTGAGCAATCATAGCTGTTAGGCGAGCCTTAGAATCCTGACTTTGCTTGAGCTTTATATTGGTCTTCTCGAGGTATTCTTTTTGGCGATTCAGTTCCCGATAATGTTCCTGTATCAATTTGTTGGCCTGCCGAAATTTATTGACGTGTTTCTCGATTTGCAAATTCTTTTGACGACGTTCTTCGTAGGCGCGGGCATTTTTGAGGGCAATGGCGGCGTACACTGCCAGGTTTTCAAGAATGTTTAGATGATAATCGGTATAAGCATTCTTTTTCTTGCTTTGGACACAAATCACTCCCAACGAATCGTTTCCTGAAACCAATGGTAGGTAAATCGCCGACTGAGGTCGTTCATGGTTGGCAGATCCGTCTTCAAATTTGCTCAAGGTGTTTTCTAATTGAGCGTCATATCGGGAAATGTACTTTTGATAATCTTTTTCCAGATCATTGATAAAAACACTTTTCTTATGCTCAAGACACCACACTGCTAGTTGATCTTTATAGTGGAGGCTTCTTTTGTAGGGTTTAATTTTTTTGCCGTGGCTTAAGGCGAGCTTAAACTCTACAATATCGGCTTCGGGTATATTAATGCCAATCCCAAAAATACTGGCATCCATCAGTTGGTTTAGGTACTGATAAGCCTTATCAGATATTTCTTCGAGGTTGAGTGAAGAAGTAATTTCTTTTCCTATTTGGCTAAGTAGCTCCACGTTTTCGGAAGCTTGCTTTTTTTGCTTTTGTTGGCGCGATACAAACACCCACTGTACAATGGCAAATACCGCAATGATCAAAAGCGCCACCAGTGCGATAATAAAATTGCGCAACTTTTCTCGTTCTTTGGCAGCGTTTTGCTCTTTTTCGGTTTGATACTTCTTTTCTACTTCGGCCAACTCCAGCGATTTATTGCGGTTAAAGAGACTGTCCTTGTATTGGGTGTACACTTTGTAAAAGTACAGCGCCAGACTATCGTTTTGTTGTTGCTGGTAAACGTTAGACAGTATCTCGGTGGCTTCTATAATCCGGTAATTGTCTTTGATTAACCGACCTATTTCGTAGGCCTTTTTGCCAAAATACACGGCTGAGTCTCCTTTGCCCAACTCCAGGTATGCTTGTGCCATGTACTCGAGTGGTTCAATTTGGCGTTTCTTAATATTTAACTCCCGAAACAGCAAAAGTTCTTTACGATAATAGGGGAGTGCTTCTTTAAATTTCTTTTGAGCTGATAGTACCTCGCCCATGTTGCCTGTAGTGGTGGCTACCATAAACGGATCATTGATTTTAAGCGCAATCTTGCGTGAGCGTTCATAAAATCCCCAGGCTTTGACGTGTTCATTCATTTGCGAGTGAATCACTCCAATGTTGTTGTAGGTAGAGCAAAGCCCTTGTTCATGCTTGTTGTTTTGGTATAATTGCAGAGCTTGATAGTAGTAGTCCAGCCCTTTGCGGTACTCTTTCAAAATACTGTAGATAATACCTGTTTTGCGAAAAGTGTTGGCCAGGGCTATTTCGTCTTTGGATTTCTCGAAAAAGCGGCGGGCATTGATAAAACTTTTCAAGGCACCCGTAAGGTCAGATTTATCGGTTTGGGCTACCCCTAATAAATAGTAAGACTTGGCTCCTTCGTGAATTGTGCCCAGTTTTTCCCATAAAACAACGGCTTGCTGGTAAGCATTGATGGATAAGTCGTGTTTTTCTTGAGCAATATATGCGTTGCCCAGGTTGTTATAGGCCATTGCTAAAGTAGGCAAGTCATTGATTTTCTTCGCTAAGGTTAAGGCTTGTTGGGCATACTCGAGGGCTTTGGCGTGAGAACCCAAAGCACTACTCAACTCGACCAATACCTTGATGCGCTTGGTATTTTCGGCCGATTTGAGAAGGTATTCCAGGCTATCAATGGTTTTTTGGGCAGAAGTTTGGGCGTAGGAATGACTCCAACTTCCTGCGAAAAAAATCAACAAGAGAAGTATATAATTTATCAGGGTTTTTAGCATAACTATTTTGTCCTTACCGAATGCTGAGCAAGTATTTACAAAATGCACATAAAATTTAGCATAAATGCAAACTTGCTATTAGAAGTCAAGACAACTTCTTAAACAAAACTAACAAAAAAACACCTGATATACACAATAATCAACCTGAGGTAGTTGATTAATTAAATTAACCTTGTTTTATAAGGCTTATGCAATAAAAAACAAACTGACGAGCATTGCTGCTATAGTCAGTTTGTCTTCAAAATATAAAGTTAAAGTTGCGCTATTTGCCGTATTTGATCTCGATAAAATTCCTCGAAATATGCGGTAATTTCTTAGGTAATTGCTTAAAAAAAGAGTTTCTAATGTTGTCCAGGAAGTTTTTTTCCGGACTGGCTTCCTTTACCCTACAGCTAAATACCTTGTCGTTTAATTTCCTAAAATTATCGACTTCAATATTTAGATGACCAAATGCCGATTTTACGTGTTCCTGTTTTTTCAAAAAGTAAACGACAAATCCCGCAGGGGCATTAATGGTAAGGGTCTCCCAATATTCACTGTTGATTGTATTCATTTTTTTTAAAGGGTATTAAATAGATAACTTGTTTTAAATGTTTATGAAAAGCAAAATTAGTAGATAGTGGGCAATCATTAAAAAAACAAGTATAGACAAAGGGTCTACATCCAAATAGACAAAGCGTATACAAAAGAGGGGAATTACTAGTTGCTTGCCTTAATTGTGGCGGTTATTTACATTAAAAATCTCAGTAGATTTGCAGTTTTGTTAGATTACTATTTGTCTGGTGAGTAGTTGAAAGAACCAGGGCATTACACCTGGTTGATATTTACAGGAAGTCTTTTCTTTGGTAAGTTGTCTATTTGGGTACGAGTGACAAGCCTAAAATGAATGAAGCAGCTATACCAGAAAAATGCTGCTTCATCCATGATTTACTCAAGGTTATTTAATCACAATCTTCACAAGCTTTATGATTCATCCAGGTCAAATGTGTCAGTAAAGTCTTTATTTCGCCAAATGGTTGAGAGAATGGCTTTACTTTTATCTTTGGTTGTTTTAAAAGGATGTGACATATAAAGCTGTTTATACATGTTTTCGTATTCTGTTTGCATGTGATAGGCCTGCGATTCAGAAAGGTCACTGATTCTCTTACGAAAGTCACTATTCCATTTTAAGCGATCAGGGTTGACAAACCCTCTCTCTATAAACCCTTTTGTTTTTTTAGGGCATTTACAAGGATTGTTGGTATTTACCAGGCCACATTTTTTATTCATCCAATTGTACAAATCTTTTCTTACTCGGGAGAGCCGCTGCCTGAAGTTACTGGGTGTAATACCAAAAATATCGGCCCCGGTTTGATGATCTACCTCGAACAACTCTCCCAAAATATACACCATGCGTTGCTCCCGATTGAGACACATAAGCATGCCAGCCATACAAGTGATTCTTACTTCTTCTATCAATAACTTGTTGTCATCCTCTTCTTCTTGAGTCATCGTTTGATCCGCTACGCCATCAATGATTCCAAAAAAGGTGTCAAAGCCATTGACCACCACCTTCTCTGGGCCGCTTTTTTTAGCCTTTAGAAAATGATTCAGGGCTATTTTGTACACCCAGGTTCTAAACTGTGCTTTATCACTTTTGAAAGAAGAAATACTGGTAACGATTTTAATTGTGACCTCTTGAGCTGCGTCTTCTGCATCGGTGACACTATTAAAGAATTTAAGTGAAATGTTGTAGATGTAAGCATAATGCTTGTCTATCAGTTTTGATAAAGCCTCTCGGTTTCCTTCGCGAATTTGTTGTATCAGGCTTAAATCTTCCTGATTAGACTGTTCTTGTTTTGTCATAGTTTCAATACCTATTCATAATTGATTCCTTTGGTTTTGAGCGATTGTTTCTCTTGCTCATGCATGGTGTTTTTATCAAACCAGTAGGTAACCCCACAACGAGCCGAGGCCACTGTTCCAAGAAGCATAAGGGCTAAAACCCCTAAGATTGACCCAATAAGTCCAGTGATGAGTCCGAAATACCAGAAAGCCAACATCAACGTAGCGATAAACGCTCGGATAACGCGGTCTTCTTTACCAAGATTTCTATGAAAAGTATACGTAAAGCCTTTAATAAATCTATTCATGTTTTTTGATTTTTGTTTTAGAAAACTACCAAGAGCGCTGATAACTAATTTTAACCAGTGGGATCAATTGTTGATCTTTCCCCACTGGTTATTTTAGCTACCGCTTTATTATTGAATCAATGGTTTGAGGTGAAAAACTTCCTTGTAAGGAGTGGCGGCTTCTCTTAAATGCACATTTTCTTTAAAAGCCTTGGTTTTTTCCAAACGATCCAATGCATTGGAGCCTCCTTGCCATTCTGCAAAAGCGATCAGACTTGGATGCCAGTTTTGATCCTTGGCCCCAGCTGAAACCAAGGTGGTAATTGGTTTGTAGCCAATATTGGGCTTGGATGCTTCAGGCATGACCGCTTTAAAATATTGGGAAAGTTTAGAGGCATTGGCATTGTCAACCCATAATGCGGCAAAATCATATACCTTGTTGTCCTGAATTTCTACAGTTTTGGTTTGCTCTACCTGAAAATACCCCTGTACCAGATAGTTGAGCGCATTGTCTCTAATGTTTCTGAGTTTTAAAAACGCTGGTTTTTTTTCAAACTTTCTTTTTTCTTCAAGGCTGGCCCATTCAAAAAACACCACAACTTGGGCTGGGTTGTTCCCAATCACTTGGCGAGTAGTTGCAAAACTAGCAATTGGCTTGGCACCATGGGGAATGGCCACTGGCATTACCTGGGAAAAGTATTTTTGATAAAACTGACTTTCTTTCCCTTTTTTTACTGATAACAAGGCCACTTCAATAAGTTTCCCTTTGGTGAACGTGATGCGTTGTTTCTTTTGAGCGAAAACAACTGTGGACAAAAATACCGAGCAAATGATGATTACTTTTTTCATTTTGAATATTGATTTAGTTTTTTGTTTAGAGTGAATTGTGATTAAACTTGTGCCATTCCTCCATCTACCGGAAGCTCAACACCGTTGACATATGAAGAGTCATCTGAAGCAAGAAATAATACAGCTTTTGCAATCTCTTGGCTGGTACCCATTCGGCCGAGTGGTACCATGGTTTTTACTTGTTCTTTGAATCCGCTTGCTTGTTCCTCGGTAAGATCCATTTTTCCCCAAACGGGTGTTTCGATAGGCCCTGGTGACATCGCATTTACCCTGATTTTTCTTGGGGCCAATTCTATCGTAAGCGTTCTTACCAGAGAACGCATCGCCGCTTTGGTGGCGGCATAAACACTAAGGCCAGGCATTCCCTTTGTATTAGATACACTGGTATTAAGAATAATACTTGCGTCGTTTTTGAGATATGGTAGGGCTGCCTGAATAGTAAAGTAAGCCCCCGCAAAATTTACATCCCACATGGCATCATAGTAGGCACGGTCTGCCATTTCAAATGGACGTGGCTTGGCAATACCCGCATTGATGAAAAGTATGTCAATTTTTCCAAACTTTTCATTAGCTTGACTCAAGGCTTGCTGGGTTTGATCCTGACTGGCTACATCTGCTACCCAACCATAAGTGTTTGTAGATGCCTGAGCATTAAAGGTTTCAATCGCTTCTTGACGTCTTCCGACAATGGCAACTTTTGCTCCTTCCTGTTCGAAGAGTTTGGCAGTTTCCAGGCCCATACCACTGTTTCCACCAGTAATAAAGGCCACTTTGTTTTTTAATCGCATATGTTGTCTTTTAATCTTTTTACTATTGATAGCTGGGTATTGAGCAGGTGTGACAAAAGCAGATGATTTTTTTGCAGATTTATTTTAAGGAAGGCAATAGGGTTTTTAGTTGAACTGGTTTAACTTGTTGATAAACAGTATTTTGTGAGGAGGTTCGATGAAGTGTTATAGGTGAAATATTTTTTGATTCACCACTCGAGTAATTGATCCATTCTAAGATTTATTTAGCGTCTAAGTGACTTAAAAAACATCCTTGATGCGCCTCAAATACTGTATTTTTGGGCAAGCCAATGAGGCACATTACCCTTCGGCAAATGAGGAAAAAGGTGGAGGGAATTAAAACTGGAAAATATTGCAAGTCTAATTTATCGACGATACTACTTTGTTTATCCAGAGAGTTAAGAGAAAAGTGGTGAAAGCAGACAAATCATAGGCAAACCAATCTTTCTAGAGTTAAAGCCTTTGATCCAGTCTTTTGGTGAATTGATTAAAAACATTGGCGAAAATTAAGTACTTAGATTACCTTGAATGATGTTTATTTGAATTCTGAGAGCGGTTTTTGAATAATCAGGTAGTTTTCGGTACTTTAAAAATAAGAAAATATCTCAAACGGATCCCTTACTATTCTATAGCTACGCCTCCCCAATATCCACTATAGTAAAATAGCAACAACGTATTTATCAGAGTAAAACAGGAATAAATGAAGAATGATTTTTTAATTTATAGAACAAACCATGAAGTCCTTTCCCGTATTACGGACTTTTTCTTTTACATAGATTCACCAATAGAAAGATTACTCTCCAAACAAGAAGATATCATCCCTTATCCAAGAGCTACATTTGGTTATTTCTTCAATCATCCTTTTTTAGTTACAAACCAACATACCAATGAGTCAGTCAATTTGATTCTTACCAAGGTATCTCATAACGGAGTCACAGTTCAACCCACAAGTAAAAGAGTTAAAATAGTTGGGGTTCATCTTCAACCATACATATTAGGGTATTTAACAAATCAATCTGCCATTCGTCTACCTCATATCATTCAGGCAAAGGATTTATTAGGAGATAATATCGCTTCATTCACCCAAAAAATGGAAAGCTGTACTCATGTTGAAGAGAAGTTTCGGGCAATGGAGGCGTTTATTTTGAAAAATTTACTTCAAAAAGATTTGACACTCATCACCAAGATAGTTCAGCTTATTGAACAACAATCAGGAGATGTTAAGGTAGATGAAATTGCACATCGCTTAGAGGTATCTTCAAGAACAATCAGAAATCATTTCTATCATTATGTCGGATGTTCTCCTAAAACATATATAGAGCTAGTAAAGCTAAAAAAAGCGGTTTATCAACTCAACTTTTCAGAACACTCTCTCACCAATATTTCTTACGATAGTAATTATTTTGACCAATCTCATTTTATAAAATCCTTAAAGAAATTTACTGGCAAATCCCCAAAAGAGATACAAAAAGAATCGGGCAGTTTCCGTTTATTACAATTTTAAGTATAAATCAGCTCCTAGTTTTGTGTTTTTCACATAAGACAATGAAAAATGGAACAAACGATTAGGAATGATTTACCTCAAAAATACAGCAAAGGGGTGGTCGTTATCCACTGGATCACCGCTTTGTTGATTATCACTTTATTTCCACTTGGGAAATACATGGCTGGCTTAGAACCATCACAAAAAATGGGAATGATTAAGGCCCATGCAATCCTTGGAATGATCGTCTTCATTCTAACACTTATCCGAAGCTGGATGTTCTTTAAAACTCCACGACCAGCCCATCTAAACACGGGTTCAAAGCTCAACGATCAGTTGGCAACAGGAATTCATAATATCTTCTATTTTCTCCTTTTTGGTTTATCAGTTTCAGGAATAGCCACCATGCTCTTGGGTAGCTATGGAAACGCCTTAATAAGTGGAAACCCTACCCTCATACAAAACAATGCTGAGATACTACCATTAAAAGGCCATGGGATAATGGCAATGATTTTAATGATACTGTTAGTCATGCATGTGGCAGGAGTAATCAAGCATTACTTGGTAAAAAAAGAAAACACTTTGAAACGAATCTCTTAAACTATCCTAAATGAATTTGACAATGAAGAAAAACCGCCTCTTTCAGTTGCAACCCTTTGTGTTGTTATGCGTCCTGAGTTTGACTTTTGCCGGATGCAGCCCCCAGCATAATTACGCTTTTAAGCAATTTAATGCCCCCAGCCAAGAGGCTGTATTATCTATTCAGGGTTATGTAATTGTCAACCCAAAAAAAATTGAAGACTTAAAAGTAAAGTGGAACGCATTAGTAACCGAAATGAGTAAAAAACCTGGTTTTATTGATAGCAATCTAAGTAAGGGAATTGGCAAATCTAAGTTAGTACTGGCCCATAGCAAATGGAAGGATCTGGCAACCCTCCGCAATGCTTTTGCTGATAAAAAAATTATAGAACTGGAGGCAAAGTTACCCAAAAAACAGTTTGTGCACCTATTTAACTTTGGAAGTTTAAATAACTATAAAAAGAAGTAAGAGCTATCAACTTTAAGAAAACCATTCACGCAATTTATTATACCAATTGATTTATAAAATGAAGCAAGCAAGTAGAATAAGCCAAATACTAACCATCACTCTGAATAGCGCTTTTATTGGAGCAATGATCCTTATTGCGCTGGTTCTTGTGTCATTCTGGAGATCGTCTGAACCACAAGTTTTTTTAGATTGGTTCACCGCTCACTCAAGCAAAATAGATCGCTTCATGTTTCCTTTTGGGCCCGGAGTTTTGATATTGGCAACCGTCTCATTTTTTTTAAACAAAGAAAATAAAATCTTATGGGGGGTAACCATGCTTTTGATCACAGCCAACATTTTATATTATCTCATTTATTTTCGCCCAACCAATAGTTCGTTTGCTGCACAGTCTATTGACATACATAAGGTAAGCGCTGAATTAACCACGTGGTTGAATTTTCATTGGCAAAGAATATTTTTTGCAATTGGAGCATTGATCACTTCCATATTGGCAGTATCACGAACGATGTCCCAGTCAAATAAGTAATTGATTTCCTACCTTTTAAACTGTCACCCAAACCACGTTTTATATGAATTTAAAGTGTTTTTCACCAATTGCAATAGGGATTGTTTTCTTTTTTGGAGTAGCCTGTACAAATCCAAAAGAAGAGTTAATAACCAAAAGTGAATCTCCCTCCTTAGACTTGTCAGGAGCCGTTTGGGAGGTAAAAAGAAAAATTCCACCACCAGATCAGGCCAGTACTGTAATACAAGAGTTCATTATAAAAAAGGGACAACCCAATGTAGAAACGGCAAGCAAGCTGTCTTTTCCAAACGAGCAGGCCTGGATGAAATACATCGTAAAAGCAGAAAAAGACGGAGCTAAAATGGCCAGACAATTAGCTACAAAATTAAACATCAAAGTAAAAAAACGCTCCATAGCTAATGTAACGGTTCGCTATATTATCCCTGACCGTGTGAGTCCTACGCACAAAAACAACATTTTTATTCATTTACATGGAGGTGCCTATGTACTTAACGGTGGGTATGCGGGCATTACAGAAGCTTTAATGATAGCCCAATATGTGAGTATTCCAGTAGTTTCAATTGACTATCGCATGCCCCCAAAACACCCCTTCCCCGCAGCAATAAACGATGTCTTGGCTGTTTATAAAGAACTCCTGAAAGAATACCCTCCAAAATCTATTGCTATCGGAGGAACATCAGCGGGTGGTGGGTTGGTTATGGCTTCCCTTCATAATTTTAAAGCTGCAAAACAGAAGTTACTAGGGGCAGTTTTTTTAGGAACCCCTTGGGCAGACATCAACAAAATAGGAGATAGTTACTTTCTCAATGAAGGAATTGACCAGTTGCTCGTGAGTTACGCAGGAATATTAAAAGAATCTGCCAACTTGTATGCAGGAGAGCATGATAAAAAAGACCCTCTCATTTCACCAATCTATGGTGACTTTACCGAATATCCGCCCACATACTTGGTAAGTGGAACGCGTGATTTGTTTTTGAGTAATACCATACGAACACACCGAAAACTTAAATCAGCAGGCGTAATAGCAGACCTGAATGTTTATGAAGGAATCTCACATGGGCAATATTTATTAATCTATGGATCACCAGAAAACAAACAGGTTTTTAATGAATTGGGAGTATTCTTAAATAACCACCTCAAATAGAGCTACTGATTCAGACTAAATGACAATATCGCTTAAAGTTGTTATTTTATTTTAAACAATAACCTAATCAGCCCAAGCTATGCCTACTAGCGTGAGTATCCACTTGTGTTGCCTTTAAAAGGCAATCAATGACCCTTAGCAGGTCCAATAGACACAAGCGGATACCTTCGTTAGTAAGGTTTATAATTTGTATGGATTCAAGTATCATTTTAGCATCATTTGATTTCACTACATAAAAACCGATGATAGACAGTTCATCCCCTCAAGATAAGGTGTCCCATAACCCTTGATCAAGCCTCATAAAACTTTCTAAAAATATTTTTCTTCCAAAAATATTACAACGACAGAAAAAGGTGCTTATACAAAAAACAAATCATCAAAAATAAGAACCTTATGAAATCCTTGCCCAAATTAACGTTTTTTTCAAAGTCTGTATTGGCCACTCGATTGGCTAAGCCAGCAGTCGTAAAACTTCCTGATTTTAGACCCACGTTGTATGCCTACATCGAGGGTCGTAAGTCACCTCTTCGTGATTAGCAAAACATATAAACAATCACTCAAAATTCCACGCAATCACTTTGCAAATTCCTTTAACAATTGTAAGTTATAAACCTATACAACTTAACCCACACTACATATGAGCCAACAACCGCTGATTCAGCATATCGCAAGCGTGTCGCACGAAGGCAAAGTCGCTATTATAGGAACTACCAATGATGGTGTTTTGTACTATTCTATCCGCCAAAGTGGCTTCGAGGACACCGTACTCAAAGAAAGCAACGAATCAATCAATGGTTTTGAGCCTTGGAAAAAACTGAGCCTCGACGCTGCCGTTAACGATGATTCGGTGCTTGCCCACGAACAGAAAAACCTCACCGACAAAGATGGTAAGCCATTGCTCAAGTCACGGTATGGAAGCAATGCCAAAACTGTAAAGTCGGCCCTCGGAAAAGTAGAAATCGTATCGGCTATGGGGCACTTGTATGTGTTTCGAATGTCTACCGATCATTGCTTACTGGTCAATCGTTTTATTCTGGATGGTATCAAAAACGAACTTATTCCTAAACTGGAGGTAAGGTACAGTCGCAGCAAACAAAAGTATACGCCCGATGGAGGCGAGTCTAAGGATAGCTCTAAAACCCACGATTCGCTCAACTTCCGCGACATGGACGAAAATCCCTTCTATGAACCCGCTAAAGAGTTAACTTTTATCAAAAACTTACACACCAGTACCCCCTGGTTTTCGGTAGTACTGCTCGAAACCGCCGAGCGGGAAAAATACCGCTGGGGCATTTTTGTGTATGATACAGCCCTCAAAAAAGTAGTCATTTACAGCGTGGCGGCTTCCAAAGAAGGCTTGTTTGAACTCAAGGATAAGGTCGTGATCCAGCCTGATCCTGAAAACGAAAGCAAAAAAATACTGACCCAAATTCCTGGGATTATTCGGCGGGAGCTTTCTATGAGTAATGCTTCAGTCGCTCATCATTTTTCGGCGACTCTGTTTAACCACCAGATAGAGCGAGCCACCAAAGCGGGCACTCAACTCATGAAAGAAGATACCCGGGTGATGCTGGCGATTCCAGTAGAGACTACAAGCAACGGGCGAGCAACAGCCGTGATTAACTTTGCGGTGAACAACCGAGGTTTACTTTCGCAAATAGATCAGAAGATAGACCAATCTGATACGCTAAGAGGCAAGATCAAAGAGCTGCTGTTGCCCTTGACCACCCTGGACGACATCAAGCTCATGGCCGATACGTCTCCTACCCCCATGGGTTCTATCAAGTCTATTACCCAAACCGAAGACGAATTCATTTCGATTGCCTCTCACGAATCTATAAGTGCCCTGGAGACGGGCAAAGAAATCAAAATCACGGGTACTCAGAGCTATGATGGGCATTTTGTGGCCCAAAACGTCACCGAAACGGGTTTTGAGATTGCTACCAAATACAATGGCAGCAAAACTGGCTTTTGGGAAGTTGTAGAAGAAGAAAATAAAGGGCTGGTATTTGAAAACATGATCGCCAGCTACGAAAAAACCGAAGAAGGATTGCTCAAGATTACTTGTCCAGCCCACAACCTACAAGAGGGCGACGAAATCCAAATCAAGGGTTCTAAAGAACAGGATGGTAAGTATCCGATAAGGGGAGTGAATGAAGACAACAGTTTTGTGCTGGATATGAGCTGGACTCCAGGTGAGTTGGTGAACTTAAGCCGGGTAAAACGTCGTGGGATTTATTTTGATGGAGAAGGAGATGCTATCAAAACTGGGGCTATTAAAATGTCTAAAGTCAGTCCTAAAATTGACCAAAACCGCACCATTTCGGTTTGGGTGAACATGGAGCGCTACAGCGATCAGGAACAAGTATTGGTGAGTCAGCAAAATAGTGAGCTGGTGCTGAAGATCAATGCCAAAAACCAATTGACTTTCATCGCGTTATTTGCCGATGGCACCAAAGCGACCCTCCAAAGCAAAGATCCTTTTCCGCTCAATGGCTGGGTACATGTAGCCGGGGTAGTAAGCCACACCGCCAATAGCACCGAAGGGAGCCGTTGTTATATGACTATCAACGGTGAGAAAGTGCAATGCTCGGGCAAAAATATTGAAGACAATGAGTATGTTGTGGCACCTGGTATTCCCGCCCATTTGCCTGCCGAGGTAGTGGCTTTTAATGGCAAAAATAACTACCTGGCCATCGACAAAATGACCTACAAGGGTAAAAACCTGATTAAAAACATCTGTGTGGAGTCGTGGGTATACCTTCGTAGAGTCAAAAGTGGACAAGTGATTGCCTCATTTGATCGGGAACAATATTGGCAGGTAATGGCCATAGACAAAGGAAAGGGTGCCTTGCTGCGATGGTCTACCAATACCGACAACAAGTTCCAGGACTTATTTAGCAAAACGCAGCTAAGTTATAACCAATGGCACCACGTAGCAGTAGTGTACAATGCCAAAGCAAAGCATAAGCAAATCTATATCAATGGCCAACTCGATGTCCAGAAAACCGCCCACGGAGGCAAGGGCCTGGGCAATGGACAACTGCGTTTTGGGATGATCGGGGCCGAGTCCGATGCTTCTACCTTTAACGGAGCTCATCTTAAACGTTACCTATTGAAAGGTATGTTGGCTGAGTTTCGTATATGGAACGACGCCCCTGGTCTGGAAACCATTCAGGAACGTATGCAGCAAACCTGTGTAGGCAACGAAAAAGGCTTGGTAGCTAACTGGACTTTATCAAAAGACAGTTTCCACGGCAAGGGTAAAAAATTTACCAGCAATGCTCCAGGCAAATTCAACGCTCACCTGGCCCAAGCGATGGCCTGGGAAATGTTGGGTTATCGTATTCCTGGTTTTAAAATGACTAGTAGCGATGCGGATGCTATAGAGAGTTCATTTACGCTGGCTGCTCAGGGTAATAAAAGTTATTTTACTGGCAAGCTTTCCAACTTTCAGGTGTGGAACCATGCCTTTACCGCCGCCGAGATCAAAGACCGAATGTTTTTGGACCCCATGGGCAACGAAATGAACCTGTGGGGTTATTGGAAGTTGGGCGGGATCATCAAAGAAGATGAGCAACGCCTTACGCCGGATTTTTCGGTCAATGGAGCCGATGCCACTGTGTTGGGCGAAGCCTACGTAAGTGCCTGTGAGCTATTGAGAGAAAATAGCTTGGGCAAAGCAGTCAAATTCAGCAATGGTGCTTTGGTGGCGGTAAGTCAGGGGGCCACTTATCGCGAAACTTTCGAGTTTAGAGTACAGGATGCCGACGGAGACTTTTGGGATTTAGCTGCGCTCAATAACGCTGATGGGCTAGGGCATCCCATATTTACGCCTTCGGTGTGGGGCAAGTCCAGCCGTTCGGCCGATAAGGTTACCCAAATTACTGGCCTGAGTGTGGCCGAATTTCAGGAAACAAGGGATGGTTGGTTCAAGGCCAGTGCGACTTTTGTAGTGCCCGAAGGAGTTTCGTTTATCCGAAGCTTCGAAATAGACAAAGTATCTGGTAAGTGGATTGACCAAACCGAAAAACCTGAAGAAGAATGGCAGATGCTGGAAGTAAGAAAGCACGGCATTGAGCTTATTTCGGACAGCATCACCCAAAACGCCTACAATGATGTGTTGGATTTGAAATGGCTGGCCAACGAACAAAAGGAGGTAGAAAAGCTTGTACAAGAAGTACCTTCTCTGGAAGAAGGGATTGCGACCAAAAGAAAAAAGCTGGATGCTACGTTGGAAGAACTCAGTTTATACGCAAATGTGCAGAAGTTTGAAAACGAAAAAGCCAATCTTACCAAAACGGTAGCCGATCTCAAAAAGAACTGCGATAATATTGTCAAGGAGATCAAAGACTTGCCTAAAGACCCGCTCAACTATATTGTGATGATTCGAGGCAAAGAAAGTAATAAATACTTATCAGATTTGAGCGGGATAAAGTTTCCTTTTGGGATCAAAGTCAAGAACCAAGGCCTTTGTATCTACAAGGGGGCAAAATCTCCTGCTCAGTTTTTCATATTTGAACCTCAAGGCAATGGGTACTATAAAATCCAATCCATGGCGGGCGGACGCTACCTCACTATGGGAGATGGCCAAAAGAAGCGCAAAGGGTATTTTGATTCTAAAGATGCTGCTTCGCAATACTGGTCGTTGAAAAAACGTGCTGGAGGCTGGTATTCTTTACATAACAAAGCCCATGGCTATGTGCTGGATGTAGAAGGACATGGTACCAAAGACTTCAGCCCCCTCCACATGTGGAACTATCACGGCAAGGGCAATCAGTTGTGGCAGATGCAGTCGATCGGCAAACCGGCTCCTCACTTGATTACCAAGCTCAAAGAAAAAGAAACTGCCCTGAAAAAAGCTCAGGAAGAACTCAAGCTCAAACAAAACCGTTTGGCGCTGGTCACCAACTTGTTGAAAAATCGCTCCAAGGCACGATACAATGCTTTGGTAAAAGAAAAAGACCGCTTGATCAAAGCCATCAACGACGAGCAAAAAGTATTGGCCCAAAAGAATAACGCCGCAGTCAAAGCCATTGGCGCCATCAATAACGAACCCCAGGTAATGGATATGTTGGCTCGAGATGGTCAAGGATTGCAGACTTATGCCGCCTTGCTGGGCTTTGCTGCTCCAGCCCACGGTCTCGAGACCAAGGCAACGGCCGAAGGCAACGTACAACTTTCTTATTTTGATGCACAGGGTTGCATGCGATTTACCCAATACGATGCGGCGGCTGATTCGGTTAACTCAACCTTTGAACAGTGGTTGCCCGAAAGTGTCAAAACCTGCGCTCATTTCCGGGATGTGAAAGATGTATGTTTGCTGAATAAAGATGGGGTAGCCATCGACAAAAACAGCTGGACCATAGAAACCTGGTTTTATTATCCATTGGCTTATCAGACCGATGGTAGCCCTTACCCTCTAGCCAAGTTGGTGAGCAACAAAACCGGGAAGGATGCGGCCATTGCGGTGGCTGAAAATACTCGACTGGGCACCCTGGTAGATGGATACTTTCACGAAGCTGGAGTTGATCTGCAAGAACATTTGGCCGAAGGCTGGCACCACGTAGCGGCCAGTGGAACTGCAGGGGCTACTCAGTTTTACTTGAACGGGGAAGCGGTAGGCCATTCCATTGAAGACATTCAAAGCAATACTCGCTATGCCATGCGCTTCAATGGTTCCAAAGATTATTTGAAAGTGCCTTCTATCAAACATAACTTTTCAAAAGGTTTTACGCTGAGTTGTTGGGCTTATTTTGAAGACTTCAAGAAATGGTCACGCATCATTGATTTCTCCAAGGGAGGCAGTGCTTCCGACAATATTTTATTGGCCAATGAAGGCACTACCAACAACCTGTGTTTCAGTGTTCGTAGAGGAGACAAGGGCGCAAACCTCACTGCCAAAGGAGTACTCCAAAAAAATACCTGGATGCACCTCGCGGTAAGTATGGATTCGAGCGGAATGACTTCGCTCTATGTCAATGGCAAAGAGGTAGCTTATGGGGCCTTACACTTGCCCAACCACGTAGAGCGTAAGGTGAGTTACATTGGCAAGAGTAATTGGTCTAATGATGCCTTGTTTAAGGGTTCACTGAGCAATTTACAGTTATGGTCTAAAGCCCTGAGTGGCTCTGAGATACAAGACAACATGAGCGCTTTTGTGACTGGAGAAGAAAGTGGTTTGTTGAGCTATTGGGCGATGAATGTAAAAGAGATTGGTGATAAAGAAGTAGCTGCTGATAGTGTAGAAGCTTCCAAGCTCAATGCCACCATTGTGGGAGCACCTGTCTCGTCATTGCTTGATCCCCAAACCAGCGACCCCATTACCGCCATTGGCAATGCTCCCGCAGGAGGCGCGCCCGCTGGTAAACTGACCGAAATGCGTATCTGGAATGTAGCATTGAGCGAAGAAGAAATTCGGGTAAACAGTAAAATAAAAGCTACTGGTAATGAACCTGATTTGGAAGCCTATTATCCACTTACCGACTCAGGCAGCGGCAAAGCAAAAGATCTTTCAGCCTTTGATCAAGTGCCAGGTACTTACAAAGCAGTGGATACCCTGCCTAACACCGCGCCCATTGGCCAGAGAGGCAGCCATGTCTTGAGTTTTGATGGCAAATCAAGTTACCTCAAAATCAAAGGATTTAACCTGCGTAAAAAGAGTTTTACAGTAGAATTTTGGGCATTGAGAGCCAGTAGTGATACCTATGATTTTATAGTATCACAAGGCAGCAGTAGTAAAAACAAAGGTTTGCATTATGGATTCAGAAACAGTAATATACTCACCCAAGCCTTTTATGGGAATGACTTAAACGGCAAAACCAAATTTGAAACGCCCAAATGGATGCATGTCAGTATGGTCTACGATGCTAAGGGCAAAGTTCAGCGTACCTACGTCAATGGAAAGCTGGCAGGAGAGCGAAAAAAAGCCGCCGTTTACCAAGGGACAGGAGATTTATACATTGGCCGTTTGTCGTGGGGTGGAGGAGATTTTGAAGGGCAATTATCAGATTTGCGAATCTGGAAGTCAGCCCGTTCAGCCCAAGATATTCAAAATTCCTTCAATCAACGCTTGACGGGTACCGAGAAAGATTTATTAGGCTATTGGCCACTGGAAGCCGTAGAAGATGGTAAAGTTAAAAACCTGGTGGCCAAAGGTAAAGATGCGGAGGCCTATGCAGTAAAAGCCTTGATGACCAACAACTTACCGCTCATACCAGGTACTTCATTAGTCACCGCTGAGTATAACACCGTAGGGAGTAACCCTGACAATCCGGCGACCAAGCGAGCCATGTTGCGTCGTTTCTTTGCTTTTGCTAATCAAGGTGGCCACGTAAACCTCTACCCCGGCAAACGCATTGAGGAATTGTTACTGAAATGGATCGGTAATGCCCAGTTTGAGCCAACCTTGCTCGGATATATTGAGGGTGCACCTCCCGTACCTTCCGAAAACTTGACGGTAAATTATGATTATGATGGTGCTACCACAGTACAATTGACCCAGTCAGAAGATACCTCCTATAGTTGGATGCGCACCAAAGATAGCAGCCAGGGCGTAGACCTGAACATGTTTTTAGGAGTAGGTTGGGGTGCTGAAGGAGGTTTTGGTGTAGTATCTAAACTCAGCGAAGGGAAGGCCGGGTTTAGAGGTATGATGAATTTGCGGGATGGTAAATCCAGCTCTAGTACTATCCGGGCCAATTCTACCTCAGTGATGAGTGATAAGCTAGAACTGAGAGGAAGCTACGAAACCACGCCAAAGTTTGAAGACTTGGGCAATCGTTATCTGCCTAAAAACGTAGGGTATGCCTTGGTGGTTTCTGGAATGGCCGATGTGTTTATTACCCAGATGAAACGTACTGGACGTATGATTGGCTACGAAATATTGCCAGTAGAAGACATCCCGATGGATATCAATACCATTACCTTTATGATCAATCCAGCCTATACCCAAAACGGAAGCTTGGATGGCTTGGTAGGTTCCCGAGCAGCGGATGATCGTTTTTATGGCGATGTACCCGAAATGCGGGCTCAGTACGGTTCTTTATATCCGGCAAGTTATTATCGCCTTAAGGAAGCGTATGACCTCAAAGCCCAAATTGATCGCTGGGACAAAGAACGGGAAAGTTACTTTGTCAATTTCGATGCTACTCAAACGACCGTATCTTCGCTGGAAGACCAAACCGCTGACGAGTCGGAATACGACAACTATGGGTCGGTGTCGCTCAATGCGGATACCGAAGCCGAAGTAGGAGAAGACGGCGAAGAAAAAACCGAGAAAGAATTGCGGGACGAGTTCAAGGAATCGTCGTCCGCCAGTAAGAAAAAATCGGACAAAGAAGCCAAAAAGCGTAAAGCTGAAATTCAAGCCAAACTAGACAGCCAGGAAAAACAAGTAGAGGCCGAATCGGCGTTTGAATCTTGGCAAAAACGCATGGAGAATCTCCAGATCAGAGCTGCCAAGCGCAACATTGTCAATACCTACGTATGGGATGCTGACGGTGGTATTCGCAGCGAAGAGCAAAGTTTTGCCAATACGGTGGAACACACCATTGGCGGAAGCTTTAACCTGACTGGATCGTTGGGTTTAGACACCGACGTGATGGTGACTGGGTTTAAGTTTGAGCTTTCGGCCTTGTATGCGATGGAAATGACCCAAACAATGAACAAAACCAAATCTACCACTACTGGTTTTGACCTCAACATTCGCCTCGATGGCGTAGAGCGCAAAGGCGTGACCGATGAGAAGGACTACCCCATCATTCCGGGGGAAAAAGTGGATCGTTATCGCTTTATGAGTTTTTATCTGGAAGGCAACACCGATCATTTCAATGACTTCTTTAGTCAAGTGGTAGACCCCGAGTGGTTGC